>JAETTS010000086.1 GCA_021769025.1 Enterocloster bolteae | reverse complement strand
GTAAGCTGCCAGTATCCTTTTGATTTTATTATCGGTTCCAGCCATTTTATTGACGGTATGGATCCCTATTTTCCGGTTTTTTTTGAAAGACGCAGCGAGGAGGAAGCCTACAAGCGTTTTTTTGAAGTGAGCCTGGAACGGATCCGGAATCTGGATTGCTTTGATTCTTATGGGCATCTGGATTATGTTGTCCGCTATGGCCCTACCCAGAATAAAAACTATCGTATAAGGGATTATATGGAATATATTGAGCCGATTCTTAAGACATTGATCGAAAAGGGGAAAAGCTTGGAGTGCAATACTGGCGGTTTTCGCTATGGCCTCGGGCATCCCAATCCTTGCGAGGAGATTCTGCAGCTTTACCGCCATCTGGGAGGGGAGCTTATAACCGTGGGATCGGATGCCCATTCTCCAGACTATGTGGGATATGAATTTGAGAGGACAACCGATCTTCTGAAGGCCTGCGGCTTTCGGTATTATACGGTCTACCATCAAAGAAAGCCGGAATTTTTACCACTGTGATGTGGTAGTTTCCGGCTTTTTAAATTTTTCAGTTTTTCTATATTGCTTTATTTCTCATGACGTGGTTCTTCGTGGGCGGGTTGGCTGGCCCCGATTATGAATTCTACTTCTTGATCGTTCTCTCCGCTGATACCGTATTCTGGGTGTACTGGGGCACCCCAGCTGTCATCGCCTCCTACGCCTCGCTGGGCTCCCAGGATGCTGACTACCGTGTAATGAGGCGGCGTGGGAAGTTCTTCTTCATGCATTGCTTGTTCCAGTTCTTCTGCCGTAAAGGGTAGGACATTCATGGAAAATGGCCTTTTCGCTGCGGAAATTTTCAGCTTATTTCCTTTGTCATCTGTCAGAATGAGCCAGCGGACACCTTCCCGGCCGCCGCACTCCTGCGGCTTTAAATAGTGGGACAGATTTCCCATGGGCGTTCCCTGGAATATTCCTAATCTGGCTCCCCACATCCGGTCGCTGTAATTCTCTTCTGGCCCATAACCATAATATTGGAAATGGTTGACAGCAGATTTCATCTTCCACCGCATGCCGAATACCGGAAGCTGGGGAAGGCCTTTTTGTCCAAAAAACTTGGCCTTTACCTTGATTTTGCCATCCGGGTATACCACATAGGTTACCTGGGTTTTTGTGGCAGGGTGCACAGGGACTCCATATGTATAGGAAACGGTTACGCACTCTGGCTCTTCCTTGATCTCAATCTGGCTGTTGTTATACTGCCAGAATTGATCTGCAGCCAGCCACATGGAACTGGCAAGGCCAAATCCATTTCCCCTGTCATTGTCTGTGGTTGCCCGCCAGTAGGCAGGCATAGGTGGTCTGGTGATCCATTCCGTTTTACCATAGCAGAGGGATACGATGCCTCCGTCTACCTTGGAAAACAGCACGGAAAAACCAGGGCCTTTTACCCCCAGATTCACGTCTCCATGGATGACTTGGAATAAATTCTTATCCGGGTCTGAAGCCGGCTTCCCATGATGCGCATCCTTCCCCGCCGTTGACAGCTTGTCACGGATTAAGGCTGTTTCTGCGATGGAGTCCTTCTTTGCAGAGACATCATTGGCAGAATCTTCTTTTACGAGGATTACCGTCTCTCCAAAGGAAACTTCATATCCTTTTTCTGCCCACAGCTTTTTCTCTTTCAGCACTGCCGACAGCTGATAGACGTATTCACCAGGCGCTCCGCTTTCGTATGCAGATGTTTTTGTCTTTATCTCCTGCCACCGGATCGCCTCCAGGCTTATGGTACAGCGCTGCCCAGCTGGTATGGGAGTATCTGTCAAAAAGACTGCTTCAAAGATAATGGAACCATCCAGCAAAATTTTGTATATAAATTCATAGGCTGATGTATCTGCAAACAGATTGCGGTTGTCAATGGTCACCGTCTCCTTATGGGGCACAAGCACCAGATTCTGGTATAACGCTTTTACCTCCTGAGCCTTAGGAGATGGCTGTCTCGTACCGTAAACAATTCCATTTCCGCAGAAATTGTAATCCGTAGGGCGGTCTGTAAAGTCCCCGCCATAGGCCAGAACCTCTTTTCCGTCCACATCCTGGTGCACCAAAGCCTGATCAATGTAATCCCATATAAATCCGCCCTGGTATTTTGGATAGCGATCCGCCAGTTCTGTATAATGCTTCATGCCACCCAGGGAATTTCCCATGGCATGCATATATTCGCACAGAAGATAGGGCTTACCGGATCCATGTATCAGGTAATCCTCCACTTCATCCGGCTTGGCATACATCCGGCTTTCCATATCGCTTATCTGGTCAAACTCCCGATTCCATGCCACCCCTTCGTAGTGAACCAGGCGGGAACCGTCCCTTTCTTTAAAGAAATGGCGCATGGCAAGAATATCTTCCCCTGCATAGGACTCATTTCCACAGGACCATATAAGGATGGAAGGATGATTCTTGTCTCTCTCCAACATGGATCGGGCCCGATCCACCACACAGTCCTTCCACTCCGGAAGGCTGCCTGGCACGTTCCAGGATGGCTCACATTCCCCCATCTTCTGCCAGGAACCATGACTTTCCAGGTTGGCCTCGTCAATCAGGTAGATTCCATAGCGGTCGCACAGTTCATACCAGAGGGTCTGGTTGGGATAATGGCAGGTACGGACTGCATTGATGTTGTGCTGCTTCATGAAGCGGATATCCCACATCATGTCTTCCCTGGTGACCGCCCGTCCCTTTCGGACATTGAACTCATGACGGTTTACGCCTTTGAATACCAGCCGCTTTCCATTGAGGCACATGATTCCGTCCAACAGTTCAAAGCTGCAAAATCCCACTGTCTGAGGGATTGCTTCTACGATCGTTCCATCCCGATCTTCGACAAAAAGATACAGGGTATAGCAATAAGGGGTTTCTGCGGACCAGGCATGGATGTCTGGAATCTTCCCTTCTATCTTAAGAAATGTTTCCTTCTCCTTGCCGATATCCTGGGCCATTTGTTCCTGCTCCCAGACCACAGAGCCTTCCCGATCCTTTAAAACCCCACGAAGCCGGCTTTCTCCTTCGCCCCTTTGACTGGTCTCATCTCCTGCCCATGTTCCATGTATCAGCTTCGCCTCAATCTGAAGCTTCCCATCCTGATAGCCATGTTCCAGGCTGGCTTTCACAAACACATCCTGAACATGAATCTTCGGTATCCCGTATAGATACACATCACGGAAGATTCCGGAAAACCGGAAAAAATCCTGGTCTTCAATCCAGCTGGCGCTGCTGCGTTTATATACCTCCACAGCCAGGCGGTTTCTCTTATCTTTTACAAGAGAAGTAATCTCAAATTCCGAAGGGGTAAAGCTGTCCTCCCCATACCCTACAAAAACGCCGTTAAGCCAGACATAGAATGCAGTCTCCACCCCCTGGAAGGACAGGAATACCCGTTTCCCATTCAGTTCCTCCTTTAAGTCAAATTCCCTCACATAGCTTCCCACCGGATTGTACTCCCAGTCAATCTTCGGCGGTCTTAATTCCGTGTGGCCGTCCCAGGGATACATGGTATTGATATAGTGTCTCTTATCATATCCCTGTGTCTGAATGTGCCCCGGCACCTGAATCTGGTCAAACCCGGACAGGTCATAGCCCTCTTTATAAAAACCTTCCTTTCGACAGGGTGGCGACTGGGCATAGGAAAAACTCCATGTTCCGTTCAGGTACTGGCGCAGCCCCATTTCATGTCCGGAAGTTCCCTGTTCCTCCCCCTTAGGCTCCCTGCCGTACTCCCGTTTCATAGCTGCTTCGCTCTCATAAAAATAGTGGTCTGAATGTGCCGGAATCCGATTCACCTGATATACCTGCGGATCCTCCAGCCAGGCCAGATCCGGAATGTTGCTGTTCATATCACGATCCTCCTGTTTTAATGTAAAAATCAGTATTTTTTACATTCTATCACATTTACCGGCAAAACTCAATTTTGTATTATTGGAACCTATTCAGCCGAACCTATTCAGCTGGATTGGTCCGGTAATATTCCTCAAATATTTTATCCGTTCCCTCCACAATCGCTGTATAGGCACCATCTGCGTCGATTTCCTTATTTGCAAAAGAAATCATGGTATCTTTGATCAACGTATCGATTTCTTTGTAATTCGGCACAAACGGGCTGGTTACGATCTTCGGGCTGTCTGCCAGTATTTCAAAGGGAACCGCCTGCTTCGGATTTTCGCTTACAACGTTTTTGAAACTGTCATGTTCAAGTGCCTGCTGATTCACTGGCACATAACCGGTTGTCTCTACCCACTGTGCCTGGACTTTTGCTGATGCCATATACTGTACAAATTCCCAGGCGCCGTTTACCTTCGCTTCATCTTCCCGGTTTAAAATAAACAGTCCAGACCCAGTCGGGTAGGAAGACGGAGTATCCCCATCGTGAACCACAGGCACTGCCGATACTCCCCACTGGAAGTTATCTCCCACCAGATTCTCTATGGTTTTCAGCCTGGAACTGGACATGATCACCATGGAATGAATGCCTGCGGCAAATTCTTCATTGATGCTGTCTCTTACCGCTTTATAGCTTCCGCTGTCAATCACCTTTCCCCAGCTGTCAATAAATTCCCTTAAAGAACCGTTTTGGACGCATTCCAGTTTTGTCATATAGCCGTCATGCCCATTGTTGTTGTCGCCGAACAGGGTTCCCTCTTTTCCCTGGGTCTCAACAAAATTAATCAACTCGTTCATATTGATCCTGACATTCAGCCCAAAATCCGCATCCGTTTTCTCTTTCAGCACCGGAAGCATATCCGCCATTTCCTGGACGGTCTTAGGCGGTTGTGTATATCCGGCTGCCGCTAACTGATCCTGATTATAATACAGCAGATAGCAGGCGATGTTATACGGCATGCCAATCAGTTGCCCGTCGATCTCAAAGGAACTGCGTACATTAGGAATCAGATCCTCTTTTGCTATGGAAGAGCCTTTTTCCATCATGTCTTCCACCCATACAGTCCTCTCATAATCACGTATTAGGCTGACGCTCTCTGTGTACATCTGTATAACGTCCGGCATATTCTCAATATCATCTGAACTCATTGCCGCTGTCAACGCGTCTGTACCCGGATAATTCTGGAAGGTGGGGACTACCTTAATGTGTTTCTCTTTTCCAATTGTGTTGTTGAATGTGTCAATCTGATTATTCAGGATTTCCCCATAACTGGTATCCATAGAATGCCAGAACGCAATCTCCGTTACTTCCGAATCCTTTCCCATCTGCCCTGCCCCAACCGTTTCCTGTTCCTGGCTTTGGTTCTGGCTTTGATCCTGGTCCTGATCCTGGCTGGTTTTGCACCCGCTTAATGTCAATACCATCGAAGCACTTAAAACTACTGCTAAAAATCTTTTTCCTCTTTTCATTATTTTTTCTCCTCATTAATAATCGATTATTCTTTTACTGCACCGTTCATCATTCCCGCTACAATCTTTTTCTGGAATACTACAATAACAAATATCGTAGGAATCAATGCAACAATTACTCCGGCCATAACCGGCCCGAAAACCATGGAATCCCAATTTTTCAACATGGTAATCCCTACCTGCACCGTCCGCATCTCATCTTTATTGGTTACGATCATCGGCCACACATACTGGTTCCAGACTCCCACAAACGACGAGATAAATACGGTTGTCATAATCGGCTTATTCACTGGCATCAGGATTTTTATAAAAAACAGAACACTTCCGCACCCATCCACATACGCCGCCTCTCTCAAGCTTTTTGTAAAGGATAAAAACTGCTGGCGCATAAGGAAAATATTGTTTCCATTTACAAGGAATACCACACATACGGCCAGATAGGTATTCATCCATCCCAGCTTGGAGATCGTCGTATAGTTGGAGATCATCAGCACATCCACCGGAATCATCATGGTTGCCAGGGTTAATGAAAACAGGAAGGCCTTCCCTTTAAAATCAAAAAATGCAAAGGCATAAGCAGCCATAGCGCCCATCATAATCCGGCTTACTCCGCAGGCTGTGGCAATCACAAAGGAATTTACGATATATCTTGGCAGCATAGTGGAAAACAATGCCGTCCTATAATTCTCCCATGTGATCTTTGACGGAAGGATACGAGGCGTCCTTGACAGAATATCCCGGTTTTCCATAAAGGAAACGGACAGTGCATATAAAATCGGGAACAGCAGGCCGATTGCAATCACAATGCAGACTGCCTGTACCAAGGCATCTTTTCGCGCTCTCCTTTTCATCAATAATGTACCCCTTTCTTCTCCCAGATAAAACTAATCATCGTCACAACAAACGTCATGCAGAAAGCGATCACCGCCGCCGGATTTGCCATAGTGTAATTGCCGGATCCGGAAAACTGGCGGAACACATAGTAAATCATTGTAATGGTTGCATTCTGCGGACCACCCTGAGTTAAAATGTTGATCAGGCTCATAGACATCATCATAAACGCAATATCTGAACAGATCAGATAAAACATCGTCGGCGATGTCAGCGGAATATAAATGTGCAGAATCTTCTGAAGAACCGAAGCGCCTTCCAGGTCAGCGCTCTCCACAATATCTGACGATACGCTTCTTACTGCCGACAGCATGAATAAAAATGCATACCCTGTCGAAAGCCAAACTTGAATGACCGCGATAGAAAACAGAGCAATCTTAGGATCGTTCAACCACTGGACATTTAAGTGGAGGGCCGTATTAATAAGGCCCAGGGAAGGAACATACAACAGCTGGAAAATCATGGCAATCACAGAAGAAGCAATGGCCATCGGAAGCGAAAATGCGGTTTCATAAAACGGCGAGAACCTTCTCCTTTTGTTGGCCAACATTGCCAGGAGAAACCCCAGGATCTTGGATACCGGCACGGTCATCAGAACGTAGAGCAGGGTATTCCTAACCGCTTTCAGAAAGCTTTTATCCGTAAAAATTCTCTGATAATTTTCCACTCCTACAAACCGTACAATCTTTCCTGCGGAATCCAAAATGAAAAAGCTTTTTATAATAGTCGCCAAAAAAGGATAAAATGTAAACAGACCAAACAACAGCATTCCCGGCAGAAGCCATAGATACGGCTCTGCTTTTTTTATCAGTGTTTTCTGACTCATAGAATCCCCTGCCCCTTCTTTTGTACATCTGCGCCCCGGGAGAGGAAGAACCGTTCAACCGCCTCTGCCACCCCCGCTGCCTCCTCCTTCTCGCAGACATAATCCGCCACTTCTTTCAAAGCCTGGGTTGCATTGCCCACTGCCACTCCAATCCCCGCGGACCGGATCATCCCAATATCATTTTCATTGTCTCCAATTGCCATAATATCTTCTGTGGCGATCCCCAGCATCCCGGCTGCTTTTCTTACTCCCCACTCCTTGCTGCATGACTGAGGCATAATATCTGCAGAGCGATCGTCATAACATACAATGGACAGTCCCTCTGTATGTTTCCAGATCTTCTCAACCACCTTATCAATCCGGCCAGGCTTCCGGGAATCAATTACAAGAAGCTTCTGGATGTTCTGCCGTCTCCATTGTTCTTCATCCATTGTCTCATCTGTCCCCAGATAATACCTGTATTTCTTATGGAACCGGTCAATATAAGACTGTACATAAGCATTATGACGGTAAACTGTTTCCGTTTCCGCCCCGTAGAAGGCTACCATCATGCCACAGCTGTCCGCATACTGAACCGCCTCCCGCAAATCCTCCGGATCCATCTCTTCCCCCCAGTCTAACCGTCCTCCAGCCATAATACCAGCGCCATTGTTGACAATCACCGGCAGGGACACGTCCAGATAGGAAATCAACGCCTCCATTTGTTCATAGCATCTGCCTGAGGCCAATGTAAACGGCACTTGGTATTCTTTCAGAAGGGAGCGCAGCCGCTTAAGCCCTTCGGTTATGGTGTCTTCTCTGCCAAATATGGTTCCGTCAATATCACTGATGATCAATTTTGGTCTTTTCATGGTCAATTTCTCCCCTTTGTTACAATGAGCAGTCCCTTCACATCCGTACATTCATAATCCTCGCAGTATTCCAAGGGCAGATCATCCTGGGCATATACGGTTCTCATGATCAGAAGCACCGGGTCGCCCGCCCCCATTAAAAGTTCGTCCGCCACAAAATCCGGGCAGGCGACAGCCCGGATCTCCTCGCTTTTCATCACTGCATACAGTCCTGTATGTTCGCTGATATATTCGAATACAGAACCCTTTTCCAGGTCAGCGTTCTCCAAATCAGCGCCTTCAATCCGGGCGCAGCTTAGATAGGAACATTGGTAATTTTCCGGAGTGCCGTCAAGAATCCTTACCCGTTTCATAAAGAGAACCGGCGCCCCGATGGAAATCTTAAGCTGTTTGGCCAGCCAGGGTTCCGCTGTCATTTTCCGCATTTCGATCACCTTTGAACAGAGTTTCTCTGTATCAACCCGTTTGGATTCGCTGAAGGAGAGCGGACGGTATAAATCCTTTATATCCGGTGCCACTGGTGCTACGATGGTTCCTTTTCCCTTTGTGGTCTTAAGAATCCCCCTTTTGATCAGATCATCCAGGGCCTTGCGCACAGTTCCTCTGCTTACATTGTATCGCTGGGCAAACTCCATTTGTTTCGGGATCGTCTCTCCCGGCCCATAAACCCCCCGGCCAATATCATTCACGATCTGCTCCCTGATAAGCTTATAACTGTCAACATGATTCCCCATATACGTTTCCTCCTCTGCATATCTTTACTGTGAACGTCTCGAACCCTAATGGTAGGTCTGCGCACTTGCTGCGCTGACCGTACAGCGCCGGAATGCCGTTTTTGCATTCCGTGTGCATCCCCCGGAGGGTTCACAGTAAATCCCCTTTCATTCATGGTAGCACCGACAAAGCGGCATGGGG
>JAETTS010000085.1 GCA_021769025.1 Enterocloster bolteae | reverse complement strand
TACCCGGCTCTTTGGGAAAAAGATTATGACAGAGAAGGATTTCAATGGCTGGATTGTCACCAGGAAGCCAGATGCATCTATGCGTTTGAGAGGCGTGGCAACGGCCAAAGGATTTTGGCGGTATTTAATTTTTCTGATAGGACACAGGAGCCCTATACACTGACAATTCCTGATGCCAGAGAACTGAAGCCCCTTATATCCAGCAGTACGGATATTTATGGCGGTACAGAGCCTTTAGCAGAACAGGCAAAAGCAGTGGCAGAGGGGCAGGCAGAATTTTCTCTTCCTCCGTTTTCAGGAGTCTATTATCTGGTGGAATAGACTGAAAAGGGAATTGTGGAAACCGGCAGAATATGGTATCTTAATTTGTAGAAAAGAACAATCTGTGAGAGACCAAAGGAAGAAGGGAAGACAGTGGGAAATCATCAGAATGCAATTCCGGATTTTTTGACAGAGAAGCTGACAGAACAATACGGGGAAGAACTATTTCGGAAGATTGTGGATGGATACGGGCAGCAGAGGGTCCTGACCCTGCGAGTGAATACACTGAAGACAGATATCCCTTATATAAAGAAGTGCCTTGAAAGTGCCGGGATTTCATGGAAGGAGGTTTTGTGGAGTGAAGAGGCTCTGATTCTGGAGTCGGTTCGGGAGGACGCGGTTCGCAGGCTTCCTGTCTATGACCAGGGTATGGTATATCTGCAAAGCCTGTCCTCTATGATCCCTCCGATCCTGTTAAAGCCAAAGAAAGGCGAGTGTATTCTGGATATGGCGGCTGCACCAGGAGGGAAGACAACCCAGATGGCTGCCCTGTCTGGCAATCAGGCACAGATCACGGCCTGTGAGAAGAATCTGGTGCGCAGCCAGCGCCTGAAGTACAATGTTGAAAAGCAAGGGGCATCCTGTGTCTATCTGATGAGAGAGGATTCCAGAAAGTTGGATGATTTCTTCTCCTTTGACAAAATCTTGTTGGATGCTCCGTGCAGCGGCAGCGGCACACTGGAACAAAACGAACATGGATTGAAGCAGAATATAACTGAAGAACTGATATCCAGATCCAGAAAAACCCAGGAAGAATTGTTGAAAAAGGCGTTGAAGCTGCTTAAGCCAGGTCATCACATGATCTACTCTACCTGCTCGGTTCTTCGGGAGGAGAATGAGGACAGAGTGAGACAGATTCTAGGGAAAAGGGCGGAACTTGTGCCCATATCCCAGGATATGTTTCCTGGTGCAGCCTTTCTTCCCACCAGGCTTGAAGGAACCTTGTGCATCTGTCCGGACCGGTTTTACGAAGGATTTTTCGTAGCGAAGATTCGAAAATGTTAACATAAGGCGGCAAGACAGCATCAATTTTTCATACCCATAATTTCTTCAAAAAATTCCAGGTCTGAGTGTTTCAACTTAATATTCGATGCCAATTCCTTCCCTTCCGGGTTGGTGACTTTAAATTCAATAACGGTTCCCTCACACAAAGAGTTCTTATACACAGCTTTCCAAAAGGTAGAAAACTTGGGGTGGTTTTGCTTAAACTGCCCCCAGGAATTCTTCAGTTGGAGAAGCTTCACAGGATTAAGATCCATAGAATGACCTCCAAGACGATTCTTCATAATCGAACATATGATACGTTACATAGTCTATAATACCAATGATTCTATGTCAAGGACTGTGTGTGTCGGAACATGCATTTTCTTGTGAATCCTGGAAAAGTGTGGTAAAATAGTTACGTTACAGAGGAAGCCTCCGTTTTATTAGACATAGACAGGTATCGGACGGCACAGGGACAGGAGGCAGAAGTTTTTGTGCAAAAGGGTAAAGGTAAGTTATGGTTGTAGATTTTTTGGAAGTTATGAATAAGATTGTGGGGTGCGGTAATGTCCGCATGACAATTGTAAAAGAAGGAAACCCATCTTGTCCGGATTTTGATCTGGGAATCCGCAATACGCTTTTGGAACCAGGAGAAAATGAACATTTCATTGAAGAAATGTATCAGTGGGCTGAGAAAGGCATCCTTTATTATGTAACGGATTACTTTGATACAGAATATTGCATTATGCCCATTCCTGAGGAGGAAGGTGCTTATGGAGACTTTATTATTATGGGCCCCTACAGGGATATGGCCCTTACAGAGCTCCAGCTTAGCGAATTGATGGAGCAGAAGAATATCCCTGTGGACTATGCCAATGAACTGAAGGAGTATTATCATGCAGTGCCATCCATCTTGAATATAGACCAGTGGAGGGAGGTATGTGCCACATTGTACCGAACATTGTACCGCGCGAAAGTGGTTCAGGTACGCTATGTGGTGCATAATTCCCTGGAAAAAGAGTTCCATCAGGAGATATACAAGGATGAATTATCCTTTAAGATCATTGAGGAACGGTATGCGGCAGAAGGAGAGATCATGAAGGCTGTCTCCAACGGTAATATGGAGGAGGCGCTAAAAAATCTTGCTGTATTAGGAAAATTTAGGTTGGCAGACCGCTATAAAGATCCGATCCGCAATATCCGCAATCTGCTGATTACCCTGAATACGCTGCTGCGCAAAGCGGCGGAGATGGGAGGTGTCCATCCGGCTCACATTGACGCGCTGTCCTCCCAGATGGCCAAGAGAATTGAAACCATCAGTTCCAATCAGGAATCCGCCCGTTTCCGGACGGAAATGTTGAGAAAATACTGCTTGCTGGTGCGCAATTATTCCCTTCGTGGATGTTCTCCGGTGGTTCAGAAAGTGGTAAACCATATTAATCTGAATCTGACGGAAGATCTGTCCCTAAAACGGCTGGCAGTGGAATACTCTGTAAATGCCAGCTATCTGTCAGCACTGTTTAAAAAAGATATGGGTGTTACACTGACAGACTATATCAGCCAGCAGAGAGTGCGTAAAGCCATTACCTTGATCAATTCCAGTGATATGCAGATTCAGGACATCGCATCAGAAAGCGGAATCTACGATGTAAACTATTTTAGGAAGCTGTTCAAGAAAATAACGGGAAAAACGCCAACAGAATATGTAAAACAAGTCCGTACTCACGGGGCAGTATAGTAGATTATAACATTTTCCATATTTTTACCAGTATTACAAAAAATTTTACTTCTTGTATTTTAGAGGTCGTGCTATGATAATACTACATAAATTAGTCGGGCTGTGAATTCGGCAGCAGGCTGAAAAGAAAAGGAGACGATAGCGATGAAAAAAGGATTGATCGGTATCCAGATGAGCACGATTAAGAGCAAGATTGATGAACTGGGTGCCTATGGAACATTAAAGGCTTGTGCGGAGTTGGGCTATCACTGTGTAGAGGTCAGCCAGATTCCCATGACCCCTGAGAATGTAGCCGGGATGAAGAAAGCCTGCCAGGAGTTCGGCATCAAGATCGCTGCCTGCAGCGCATCTCTGGAGCCAATGATTCCCGGTATGCCAGGCGAGTACTTGTCTACAGATTTTGATAAGATTGTAGCGGACTGCAAAGAGTTGGATTGCGATCTGTTGCGTATTGGAATGCTTCCTATGACCTGCATGGGCAGCCGCGAAAAAGCTCTTGAATTTGTGAAGAAGGCTGACGAGATGGCCGAGAGACTGAAAGAGCATGGCATTGACCTGTACTACCATAACCATCATGTAGAGTTTGTGAAATATGATGGGCAATATCTGTTGGATATCATCAAAGACCATACAAAGCATATGGGATTTGAGTTGGATATTCACTGGATTCAGAGGGGCGGTGAGAACCCGGTAGAATTTGTGAAAAAGTATGCTGGCCGTATCCGCCTGTTACATCTGAAAGATTACCGTATCAGCGAGGTAAAGGTGCCGGAGAAGTTTGATCCGAAGACATTTATGCAGGTATTTACCAGCAATGTCCAGTTCGCAGAAGTAGGCGAGGGAAGCCTGCCTATTAAAGAGTGCATTGAGGCCGGCCTGGCAGGCGGAAGCGAGTATTTCCTGATCGAGCAAGACGATACCTATGGACGAGATCCATTTGACAGCCTGAAGATCAGCAGGGACAATTTGATTTCGCTGGGATACGAGGACTGGTTTAAGCTGTAAGAAGCGGGTTTTCGCGCAGACAGGTCTGTGAATTTGTACAGGCTGGAAGTTGGAACGGCTATGGAGGTGGTGGCCATGAAAGAGAATATTGTGATTTCCGGTTTTGCAGATGAGATCAGTTCTGATTTTCATAAGCAGCTGGAGACGGTTACTGCTCTGGGGATGCACTATATTTCCTTAAGATCCGCAGACGGAAAAGGGATTGCTGACTATACAGTGGAGGAAGTAAAGGAGAAGCTTCTTCCAATACTGAATCAATTTGGGGTGAAGGTATCCTCCCTTGGCTCACCCATTGGCAAAGTCGGGGTGGAGGATGAGGAAGGATATAACAAACAGCTAAAGCAGCTGGATACGCTCTGCCAGATCTGCAATGTTTTGGATTGTAACTATATCCGTATGTTCAGTTTCTATATACCGGAAGGGAAAGATCCAAGAGATTACAGAGATGCTGTGATTGAGAAATTGAAATTGTTTATAGAAACAGCCAGAAAGTATCAGGTGGTTCTGATCCATGAAAATGAGAAGGATATCTACGGGGACATTGGTTCCCGGTGTAGAGACCTGATGGATAGCCTGGGAGGGCCTTGCTTTAAGAGTGCTTTTGATTTTGCAAACTTCGTGCAGTGCGGGGAAGACACGAAGGAATGCTGGGAACTTCTCAAGGATTCGGTTGCCTATATCCATATCAAGGACGCGGTTTCCACCGACAAGGAGAATGTGGTGTGTGGAACAGGAGAAGGCAAGATAAAAGAGATCTTAAGTCAGGCAATCAGGGAAGGAGGCTATGAAGGCTTCCTGACACTGGAACCCCATCTGGTATTGTTTGATGCCCTGGCTTCTCTGGAGACCACGGCGGCAGAAAACATTATTAAGGAAAACAAGGCGAAAGACGGAGCAGAGGGATATACCATGCAGTATCGCGCCTTGTGTGAGATTTTAGATAAGATTTAAACATGGAGAAGGTAATTTTTTAATATAAAGAAAAGGGGAAATGATATTATGGACAAAAAGATTCGTTTTGGACTTATCGGCATTGGAGCACAGGGCGGCGCTTATGCAGGATTTTTAACTGGAAAAGGCGGCTTTGCCGGAATGCCGGTTCCGCCATGTCCACCGCACTGTGCATTAGGTGCCCTGTGTGATACTGATCCGGAAAAAGAGGCAATGTGCAAAGAGAAGTATCCGGAGATTCCATTTTACAAAGATTGGAAAGATATGGTGAATTCCGGTGATGTAGACGCAGTGATTACTACGGTTCCTCATTATCTGCATACAGAGATTGCTATTTATTGCTTAGAGCATGGAATGAATGTCTTGGTAGAAAAACCGGCTGGCGTATATGCCAAGGCAGTCCGTGAGATGAATGAGTGTGCAGCTGCCCATCCGGATGTGGCATTCGGTATTATGTTTAACCAGAGAACCAACAAGCTGTACCAGAAGGTAAAAGAATTAGTAGCATCAGGTGAATTGGGACAGATCCGTCGTTCCAGCTGGATCATCAATTCCTGGTGGCGTCCAGACAGCTACTATCGTCAGAGTGACTGGCGTGCAACCTGGGGCGGCGAAGGCGGCGGAGTCTTAGTAAACCAGGCACCTCATCAGTTAGATCTGTGGCAGTGGATCTGCGGCGTTCCCAACAAAGTATATGCAAAATGTATCTACGGCTCTCACAGAGATATTATTGTTGAGAATGACGTTACTATCGTAACTGAGTATCCCAATGGTGCAACAGGAAGCTTCGTCACCTGTACCCATGACCCCAACGGAACGGATCGTCTGGAGATTGACCTGGACAACGGTAAGATCGTGGTGGATAACAGCAAGACCGCTACCGTATACCACCTGAATAAGAGTGAAGATGAGATGAACGCCACTATGAGCATGATGGATGTATCCAAACTGACCAGTGGCAATTCTGCAGGTGGTGGTATGTATACAACTGAGACCTTTGAGAATACCGATGGCTGGGGATATCAGCACACTACGGTTATGGAAGATTTTGCGATGCACATTCTGGAGGGCACTCCCCTTCTGGCACCAGGCTCCGACGGAATCAACGGAGTAAACCTGGCCAATGCTACACTGCTTTCTTCCTGGCTGGGCAAGGAAGTGGAGAATCCGGTAGATGAAGATCTGTATTTGGCAGAACTGAACAAGAGAATCGCAGAAGAAGGCAAATTCCCTACCAGATAGTCTATCCATAATAAGAAAAATGTGGTAAAATAATAGGCGGCCGTTACCAATAGATTTAGGTATAGGCCGCCTAAAAATCAAGAAGCAGTTGAAAATACACATTCTTGGAAGATTCTGGTATCCGGACAGGCAGATGCCGGAAGGTTTCGAATGTGTAAATGAAAGATGGGGAGGAAATGACCATGAAGAAGGCAGTTGTTATCGGCTTAGGCGATATTTCAGGAATTCATATTGCCGGTATTTTGAAAAACCCTGAGATTCAGCTGGCGGCAGTGTGTGATATTGATGAAGACACCAAGAGCCAGGCTCCGGAGGGAGTACCATTTTATACGGATTACAAAGAGATGATTCAGCAGGAGAAGCCGGATGTGGCTCATATCTGCCTTCCCCATTACCTTCATGTGCCGGTATCGGAGGAACTTGCTTCCATGGGAGTCCATGTGTTCTGCGAGAAACCTATGGCGCTGAATGCAGAGGAAGGCCGGCGTTTTGTGGAGTTTGAGGCATCCCATCCAGAGATCCATATGGGAATCTGTTTGCAGAACCGGGCCAATGAGTCGGTTGAGATGTTGAAAGAGATTATTGACAGCAAAAAGTATGGTGAGGTAAAAGGAGCCAAAGGAACAGTGCTTTGGGCCAGACCTAAATCTTACTATGACTGTAAGCCATGGAGAGGAAAATGGGAGACAGCAGGCGGTGGTTGCATGATCAACCAGTCGGTTCATACCCTGGATCTTCTGTATTTCCTGTGCGGACCGATTGCCAGTGTGAAGGCATCTGTATGCCAGCTTCTAGACTATGGCATCGAGGTGGAGGATACAGTTAGCGCCCGCCTGAACTTTGCCAATGGAGCCACTGGTTTGTTTGAGGCTACCAATGCCAACTATAAAAATGACAGTGTTCAGATATCGGTTCAGCTTGAGCAGGCAGAATTTGCTATCATCGACAATGTATTGTACCGTCTGATGCCTGACGGAACAAAGGAACGCTTGGCAGAGGATGCCAAGATGCCTGGCACCAAATTCTATTATGGAGCCAGCCACGGGAAGATGATTGACCGGTTCTATCATGCAGTCGAGACAGGAAACCAGGATTATCTTCATGTGAAAGATGCTCTGATGAGCATTCGGTTGATTGATGCGATTCAATCATCTGGACGCAGCGGGCAGGCAGTTGAGGTATAAAAGATATCCGTAAGTGAGACAGATGGCTGGTGCCGTAAGGGCTGGCCATCTTTTTAGTCACGCTGCCTGTCTACAGATTATAAGACACACAAAAACGCCAAGAACCTTAAATTTTCAGGCCTTGGCGTAACATTAAAAAGAGTGCGGGGCAGGACTCGAACTTTAGTAAGGTTTAAAAACCCAATAAAATCAAAGGAGGATGCACACTGTCAACTGTGTGTCTACAATCTGTCTACAGTTCATTTCATATCCTTCCAGAGTACGATTTACTATTTTTATTTGTCCTTGTATAAAGCCCTCTTTCATGCTATACTATTTCCCAGAAAACAACCGTGTTACAAGGTGGTAAGCCTCCTTAAACTTGCAAAAGAGGGGAGGTGGTGCAGATGAGTACTTACGAAGTGTTAACATTGTTAATGCTATTCGGAACGTTTCTTGTCGCATTGCTTGCCTACATAGATAGGAACAACAAGCGGAAATAAATAAGCCTACCTTGTACTTTGCCGAGACAGGTAGGCTTTAGTCATTCTGGGAGGTAAACCACTTTGTGGGCGGCTGTTTTCCCTATGTTTATAATATAGCACAATCTGTAAAAGAATTCAAGATTTTTTGTTTCTTCCATATTGGTGGTTACTGTCAAGTAATCATTGGCAACTCTTTTCATACAGATTTTTGATGCCGCACACAGGCTGTATCCCAAGCCACACTTCACGTCCTAGCACCCGGCCATTACAAGCAGTTTCCTTCTGTCCCCCTGTACCTTTCCTTCCAATCCCACCAAATGACCCAGCACCGGATATGCATATCCCGTCCCATCTTTCTTTGGCGTTTTTGACGACATCAGTATCTCGCCATAGATTTCCTCCACCTTTTCCTCTTCAAATGCGGGGTGCTTCCGTTTCTCCGTGACTTCATACAGTTTTCCGCTGCACTTCTTCGCCAGAATCTTCGCCAGATGGTTCCCTCCCCGCCTGCTCCAACTTGTATGGTTGTGCTTCATCCGCCTGGCTATTACGCTCCATACATGGTTCTCCATCGTTCCCATGTTCCGGTATTCCAGCCCCTCCGGATGCTTCGGCAGTGTGAGTCCCTGTGACTGGTAGGGCAGCAGTCCCTCTTTATTGTTCCTGTAATACCGAATCAGTTCCTCCACGTCTTCAATCTCCCCCTCTACGCTTAGACTGTTTCGATATAGTTCAAGGTATTCAAACAACTCTTCAATCTTTTCTCCGTCCAGCAGCTCCATGATGTCTTTCACCGCTTTCAGATTGTGGACCCTCTCCCGGACTGCTTTGTTGCGATGGAATGGATCCAACTGGAAACACGTGCTTTTGTCTTTTACTTTTTTAATCCATGATGCCCCGTCTGCATTCAGTATCCGTTCGCATACTTCTTCCAGGTTATATGTTTCGCCTATCGCCGCCTCCCGGTATTCGTGAAATTCTTTCGCCCT
>JAETTS010000084.1 GCA_021769025.1 Enterocloster bolteae | reverse complement strand
AAACGGCGTTTCAAGTAGAGATTCTCTGTCTGAAGAGAGACCAACCGTTCCTGATCCTGACGGCTGTTTTTGACTGACTGTATGGCTTCCATGATCTGACGGCGATTACAGGGCTTTAAAAGATACTGCTGTACTCCGTACTTCATGGCGCATTTTGCGTACTCGAAGCTGTCATAGCCGGATATGATGATGAAGGAGACGGTATGATCAATGGAATGGATTTGGCGGATCAAATCAAGGCCATTGATTCCCGGCATATTGATGTCTAACAGTACCAGATCCGGATATTCATCTAGAATCATATTGTAGGTTTCAATTCCGTCCCGGCAGCTGCCGATTAACTCGATTCCAAACTGGTTCCAGTCAATGATTTTAGAAATGGTTTCGCGAACCAGCGGTTCATCGTCTGCAATGATCATTCTAAGCATACGTATCCTCCTGTTGTACATGTTCTCCTGGACATAAGGGCGAATCAGAAAGCGGCAGCGTTATGGTGACGGTGGTAACATTCTCATCTTGCCAAAAGCGCAATCCAAACTCATCTCCATACAGAATTCGTATGCGGGAATCGATGTTGGTCAGCCCGATGCCAAAGCCCAGAGGAGAATGGGAACCCGATCTTAGTTTATCCAAAATATCAGAATCCATAAAGGAACCAGTATTGGTCACCGAAAGGAAGGCTGTGTTTTGGTTTGCATAACCAGACACAGTGATGGTACATGTCCCTGGATTAGGCTCCAGAGCATGCTTGATAGCATTTTCCACCAGTGGCTGAACCGACATCTTGGGAACCAGAACCGACAGTAAAGAGGAAGGAACGCTTCGTTCATAAATAAGTCGGTCTGAGAAACGGATTTTTTGAATTGTAAGATAATGATCCACAAGATCCAATTCCTTCTTAAGGGGGATCTCCACTGATTTTTCACTTAAAATATTTCTTAAAAGGCAGCTTAAGGAGTCGACAATGGTTGGAATATTAGGTGCCTCCAGGGCCTGGGCCTCCCAGCCAATGAGATTCAGGGTGTTATAAAGAAAATGAGGGTTGATTTGCTGCTCCAGAGATTTTAGTTGGGAATCCTTGATAAGCAGCTGTTTGATATAGTTGTCTTCAATCAGCCCGTTGATTTTAAGGATCATGTCATCGAACTCGTTATGAAGGATTCCAAGTTCGTCCTTGCGCTTACTGTAATCATAACAGATATCCATAGGCTCCATGGTAGTTCCTTTGTAGTGATTAATTTTTTTTAGCAGCAAGGAAATATGCTTTAACAGGTTATGAATCAACAGATCCGAGGCCAGTATGACGAGAAGCATCACAAGAAACAGGACAATGCCAAAAATCATATTGGTTCGTATCAAGGCATTGAAAATATGATTGTAATCCGTAGACATGAAGCAGGTGAAGGGAAAGGAATCCATTTCCTTCTGAACAATAAAATACTTTGCCTTGCCGGCTGTCTCGATCCAGAAATGGGGGCTATGTCCGGCGATGTCAAGAGTGGCCAGGGAAGACGGCAAATGCTCCGGGTACAAAAGCTTCTGATTCAGATACAGACAGAGATCCGTGTTAATCTCTGTGGAAAGGGCCTTTTTACCGGAGTCTAAAACAGAGGGAAGATCCAGATAAATAGTCAGGATCCCTAAGGTTCGCAAGTCAAAATTAGCTGTCTTCTTCACTAATTTTGTACAGGCAAGGCGGGCATTGGACATGTCTGTATCAAGAAAAACAGATCGCCCGTCAGCCTCAACGGCTGTTTGTTTTAACATCTCCTTTAGAACAGGGCCTTCTGTGATTGTCCGTCGTCCCGATATAATGGAATTTTCGCCATAGTCCAGGTGGATGCATATGATGTAGGGATTCAGGCTGTTGTAATATATAAAGAGCCGGTTAAGTTCCGCGATGGCTGCCTTTTTCTTCAGGGGCTCTGACTGGGAGTTTAAGATAGTCAGATTTTCCTGTACATTCTGGTTGGCGGCAATCATAGTGGACAGATCGGAGACTGTCTGCAGATCCGAGGAAATGGAGTCGATGACCACCCCAAGGGAGTCCGCCGATTTTACATAGAGCAGCTGATTATAATTGTGAACGAGATAGGCAGTTAAAAAAACGTAAGTAAGTCCGACGGTCAAGATTCCAAGGAGAAAGAGAAGCCTGAACTTGGTCTTGAGTCGAATACTGGCGAATATATGGTGCAGCCTCCCGGCAAATTGTTTCATAAGCATGCCCTCTTATAAACAGGTTATGAGTGTCTGATTCCATTGTAGTCTATGAATGGCTGGTTTGCAATAACATATAGGCTCCTGGATAAAATAGACACTTTTTTCATATTATCAGGTCACTTTTTTATACGGGGGACAGAAAAAAACATTTTTCTGATGATAGCAAGCCATGTTTTTAGATTTCATTTTCTGCAGAAAATAGTAAAATAAAAGCCATAACAAATACATCATAAGGAGGGGTTGCAATGAAAAGAAGAAAAGTGATGAGCCTGGCCCTTGCCATAGCACTTGCAATAGGGACAACCGCAGGATGTGGAGGGAAAAAGACAGCGGAACCGCCGGCGGCTACTACGGACAATGGGAAGGTACAGACAGAAAAGAAAGTAATCCGCGTCGCCTGGTGGGGGAGCCAGGATCGGGCGGATAAGACCACAAAGGTTTGCGAGATGTATATGAAAGAGCATCCAGATGTGGAAATCCAGGTGGAGTTTTCAGACTATAGTGGCTATTTTGACAAGCTGTCTGTTATGGCGGCAGGGGGGACCATGCCAGATATCTATCAGAATGTAAGGGAACATCTGAAAGAATTTGCAGACAAGGGGCTGATGCTTGGGTTGAATCCGTATATCGAGAGTGGAGTTCTGGATTTCAGCGATGTGCCGGAAAGTATTGTTTCCGCTACGGAATTTGACGGGGAAAACTATGGAATTGTCCTTGGCAGTAATGCACCGGTTATGATGTATGACCCTGCCATCACCAAGCAGGCAGGGGTTGAGATTCGGGATGCTATGCCCTGGAGCCAGCTGGCAGAGGCTGCCAACATCATCTATGAGAAAACCGGCGTCAAGATGTCTTTTGACAGCGGCGATTCCGCTACTGCGCTTTTACTTCTTGTGAGGGGAAAAGGATATCAAATGTACAGTGAAGACGGGACAACGCTGGGATTTCCAGATTCCTCTCCGGTTGTGGAGTATTTCAGCCGGTATCGGGATGGATTGGATAAGGGATACATTGTAAGCCCGGAAATCTATGTGGAACGGGATGTCTCGGCAATCGAGCAAAGGCCTATGATCGACGGGGTGTGCTGGAATGATTTTGGATTTTCCAACGGGCAGCCCCAGTGGGATGCCATGGGGGCAGCGGGAAAAACTATAGAAATGGTATCGTTTCCTACAGGGGAAGACGATGTTGTGCCATGTAATTATATAAGGGCCGCAACGCTATTTAATGTCAGCGCAAAAACCCAATACCCAGAGGTATGTGCGGATTTCTTAAACTATTTCATGAATTCCGTTGAAGCAAATCGGATTTTGGATGCAGAACGGGGGGTTCCAGTGTCCCAGAATGTGGTGAAAGAAATGGGGAAAGATGCCAAGGAATTTCAGAAGCTGATGTTTGACTTTATGATTGAGGTTCCAAAATATTGCAGCAGCAACGACATTCTCAGCCCAGCAGCCACTCCCCAGATAGAGGATCTGTTAAAATCCCTGTTGGAACAGGTCGGGTATGGGAAAATGACTCCCCAGGAGGCAGGAGACCAGTTTTATAACCAGGCCAATGAGATGCTGGCTAAATAGATAGGATGAAACTCATAGAGATGCTGTGGGTGTATTGAGAGTAAAAGATGGAGGGAAGAATTGTGAAAGGAAAACGTTCAATCAGACAGATATTGGATTCGGATCATGTAAGCGGCTATCTTTTTATACTGCCATTTATCATAGGATTTTTGGTGTTTACCGTATTCCCTATGCTGGCTTCCCTTGTCCTTTCTTTTACAGAGTATGACATACTGTCTGCGCCTGAATTCATCGGGATAGAAAACTATAAGCAATTGTTTTTAAAAGATCCTCTGATCTATAAGACCCTTTACAATACCTTATTCTTTACATTGGCTTCGGTTCCCTTAAAGCTGATGTTTGCATTGATGGTGGCCATGCTTCTTGTGAAAGCTAACCGGATTACCAGCGTGTACCGGGCTATGTACTATCTGCCTTCTATGGTGGGAGGCAGCGTGGCCATCGCAGTTTTGTGGAGACGGATGTTTGCCGGGGACGGCGTGGTAAACGCGCTTTTAAGGAGTCTGGGATTCCCGGGAGACATCTATTGGCTGGGAAATGAGAAAACGGCCATCTGGACGCTGATTATCCTGGCGGTCTGGCAGTTTGGATCCCCTATGCTGATTTTTGTGGCAGGCTTAAAGCAGGTTCCATCCAGCCTCTATGAGGCCGCACGGGTGGACGGGGCTAATCGGATACACTGTTTTTTCAAGATCACTCTTCCAATGCTGAGCCCCACCATATTCTTCAATCTGGTTATGCAAGTGATCGGCGCGTTGACAGCATTTACTCAGTGTTTTATTATCACTAACGGAAAACCTCTGGATTCTACACTATTCTATGCTGTCTATTTATACCGTCAGTCCCTGACTTATGGAAACATGGGATACGGAAGCGCAATGGCCTGGGTGATGGTCGCGGTGATCGGGGTTTTAACCCTGATTATCTTTAAAACATCGGATAAATGGGTATATGAGGAATAGGAGGAGCATTTCATGGGAATAAAAAAGAAACGGTTTCTGATGAAAGGAATCTATCATATAACCGTGGCATTTTTGGCGTTTGTTATGTGCTATCCACTGATCTGGATGTTGTTCTCTTCTTTTAAGGAGACAGAAACCATCTTTGTGACAGCTTCCAGAATATTGCCGGAAAAATTTGTGTTCCATAACTATGTGAACGGTTGGAAAGGGTTTGGAGGGATCCGCTTTACCGTATTTTTCAAAAACAGCATCTTTGTATCCGTATTGTGCGTACTGGGAATCGTGGTTTCTTCCACGCTGGTGGCCTATGGGTTTGCCAGAATCCCCTTCAGAGGAAGTCGATTCTGGTTCAGCTGCATGCTTCTGTCTATGATGATTCCGTTCCAGGTCCTAATGGTGCCCCAGTACATTATGTTTAATCAGTTTCGATGGATCGGAACATTCCTCCCTCTGATTGTACCATGTTACTTTGGAAATGGATTCGGTATCTTTCTGACCGTCCAGTTTATCAAAGGGATTCCCAGGGAACTGGATGAAGCCGCGAAAATTGACGGATGTTCTCACTGGGGTATTTTCCGACGGATCATATTTCCCCTTATTGTGCCAGCCATGGTAACCAACGGCATCTTCGCCTTTATTGGAAAATGGGATGATTTTATGAGCGCCCTTCTGTATTTGAATAAACCTGGACAGTATACTATCGCCCTGGCGCTGAAACTGTTCTGTGACCCGTCTTCCAGTTCCGACTGGGGCGCCATGTTTGCCATGTCCATTCTCTCGCTGATTCCGGTTTTTCTTGTATTTGTATTTTTCCAGAAATATCTGGTGGAGGGAATCAGCTCGACCGGACTGAAGGGGTAGGCAAAAAAAGAGATTTCTTCAAAAATGCGGTAACCCTCTTCTCCACCACCACATAGGACACATAGGAACACCCAAACGTCACAAGAACCATGGCAAAAAACGCCAGGCTCTTGGGTACAGGGCTTAAGGACCCGGCAGCCAGTTTGAAGAGGGCCGTGGTAAAATATTCAACCAGATAGATGGAGTAGGACATATTGCCAAGCTCCACCAGAGGCCGGGGAAATACCCGGTCTTTCCATGCCAGGAGGAGGGAGCAGAAAAACAGGAACATAGGAATCCCCGGATAAAGGAAGCGGGGCACGCCGTGGATTCTTCCTCCAAAGGGAATCATCCACAGAAACAGACAGGCAGCCACAGCCAGACACAGTCCGGGAAGCCATGGACGGCTTTTCCATCCTTGCAGCCCATGGAGATAGCGGATCAGGTAAAAGGACAGAATCCCCATGGAAAACTCAAGAAGAAATGAGTTGGCATAATACTGCAGATAAAAGCTTTCCCCGGGAAGCAAGCTGCCAGGAAGCAAGTGCCCGGCCACTACCAAAAGGCAGGAGAGTCCCACGGCGATGGCGGCACGGTAACGGTGGGAGAGGATCATCGACCCGAAGAACAGGAGATAAAACATAACCTCATAGTTCAAAGTCCACCCGGCTCCCAGGATAGGCGTGTCGAAGCCGGCATCGTTTATAAAAGGAATAAACAGCATGGATTTGACCAGATATTCCGGCCTGGCCTGGCTCATGATGGACAGGGAAGGCCGAAGGCAGATGATGCCATAATAAAAAAGGGTGGCAAGCCAATAGAGAGGCAGAATACGAATGCCTCTCTTTAACAGAAATCCCTTCTTTGACTGTTCCGGCTGGGTGGAATAGATGATAATATAGCCGCTTACAAAGCTGAACAATTCCACACCGAAATATCCGAATTCTCCTGCAATCCCCGAATGATAGATAATCACATACAATGCGCCTAACAAGCGGAGAAGCTGGATGATATCAATCCGCTTCAATTTGTCTTACTCCTCATCCTTTGGCAGGCTCTGCATATACTGGTGCATGGATTCGGCCACGATCTTTGAGTGGGCCACTGCCTCCACAACGGTCCGGGCTCCGTTTACCACATCGCCGGAGGCGAAGATGCCTGGCCGGGTGGTATGGCCTGTCTCATCGGCGACTAAAAGCCCTCGGCTGTTGGCCGCCAGGCCTTCGGTGGTGTTGACGATCCGGTTCTGGGGTCCCTGGCTGATGGAGATGATGACACTGTCGGCAGGGTACAGTTTATTGGAATCCGGCACATCCGTAAGCGTTCCGTCTTCCTCTTCCGTCACATCCTTAAAAATCACTCCTTCATCTGTGATTTCCACAGGAGCCTTGTTGTATTCAAACTCAACACCCTCCAGCTGTGCATAGCTGAATTCATGCTGGCTTGCGGCCACCTTTTTGGTAAGAGAAAAGCAGGTAAGATACCGTGCTCCTTTGCGGACAGCGGTTCTGGCCACATCCATGGCGGCATTGCCGGCACCGATGACGATGACCCGTTCTCCCAGATTATAACTGTCTGGATTATTTAAATAATTGATTCCAAAATGAACATGCCCCAAAGTCTCTCCTTTGATATGGAGGGCATTGGGTTTCCATACCCCTGTGCCTACGAAAATCGCTTTATAACCATCCCGGAACAAATCATCCACACCGATGGAACCGCCGATATGGGTGTTGGGCCGGAATTTGATTCCTTTCATATCGATATGCCGGTATTTGATATCGTCCAGAACCGACTTGGGAAGACGAAATTCCGGAATACCGTAACGGAGCACACCGCCTAACTTGTCCTTGCCCTCAAAAATCGTCACATCATAGCCGTATCTGGCCAGAATAATGGCGATGGTGATTCCGGCAGGGCCGGAGCCGATGATGGCCACCTTCATCCCATTGGAAGGCATGGGCCCTTTCACCATCTTATTGGCATAGGTGGTGGAAATATAATTCTCAATGGTAGAAAAATGAACCGGTGCGCCTTTTTTCCCCAGAACACAGTGTCCCTCGCACTGATTCTCATGGTTACACACCAGGCTGCACACTGTGGTCAATGGATTATTCTCAAATAACATCCTGCCTGCCTGGTCTAATTTGTTATCCTTTAGGAGTTTGATAATCTCTGGAATAGGGGTATTGATGGGGCATCCCTTCTGACACTGGGGAACTTTGCAGCCCAGGCAGCGGTTGGCCTCATCCATAACATGTAGTGCCATAATCTGTACCTCCTGTGTATCACATTTATACAACAACATTTTCTTCATTCTAACATAGAAAGCAAATTTCTTCCATAGATAATATTTGTACATTTTGGTAGAATGTTATACGCTTTTTATAACTCAAATTTATGATATCTATTCCGATTATATAGTTGACAAACAGAGCCTGGATTGATAAGATTAAAACTACTTATATATAGAAAGAAAGCAGGCGTAAGTATGGATCGAATTGTTTTATCATTGCTGGTAGACAATACTGCCGGTGTTTTAAGCCGTGTGGCAGGACTATTCAGCCGCCGGGGATATAACATTGAAAGTTTGACGGTAGGTGTGACGGCAGATGAGAGGTATTCCCGTATGACCGTTGTTTCCACCGGAGATCAGGAGATCTTAGAGCAGATCGAGAAGCAGCTTCGGAAGCTGGAGGATGTACGGGATATTAAGGAATTAAAGCCGGGACACTCCGTATATCGGGAATTGATTATGATCAAGGTACGGGCCAATGCCAGTGAGAGACAGGCTATCAGCGCCATATCGGAGATTTTCCGTGCAACCATCGTGGATGTGGGAAGAGAGTCTCTGACTGTGATGCTGACGGGAGATCAGTCAAAGCTGGATGCGCTTATCAATCTGTTGGGAGATTATGAGATTCTGGAACTGGCAAGAACCGGTCTTACAGGATTGTCAAGAGGAGCCGACGATGTCCGGTATCTTCCATAGGGGAAGGAATAAGACCAAGTGCCGTGAAGATTCTGCAGCGATCCAGGATAGCCGGACAGTTGCGGAATTTCAAAATAGTTACGTTTATAAAAGAAGAGTAAGAAGAAAAGAATCTTAGGAGGAAACAAAGATGGCAAAGATTTACTATCAGGAAGACTGTAACTTATCCATGCTGGAGGGGAAGACCATTGCGGTCATTGGCTATGGCAGCCAGGGACATGCCCATGCATTGAATGCAAAGGAGTCTGGATGCAATGTGATCATCGGGCTTTATGAGGGAAGCAAGTCCTGGGCTAA
>JAETTS010000083.1 GCA_021769025.1 Enterocloster bolteae | reverse complement strand
CCCCGGGGCTACCAGGTAAATCCTACGGCATCGCCCAACGACATTGAGAAAGTACATCATTATCTGTGGCGATTCTGGAACAATATGCCAAAAGCCGGCCATATAGCCATCTTTGACCGCACCTGGTATGGCCGCGTGATGGTAGAGCGGATTGAAGGATTCTGCACAGAGGAAGAGTGGAAGAGAGCCTACCAGGAGATCAATGAGATGGAATCCCATCTGGCCAATTCCGGCGCAGTGGTTTTAAAATTCTGGATCCACATCGACAAAGACGAGCAGGAGCGCCGCTTCAAAGAGCGGATGGAGACTCCGGCAAAACAGTGGAAGATCACCGATGAAGACTGGAGAAACCGGGAAAAATGGGATCAGTATGAGGCAGCCGTTGACGAGATGCTGGTGCGCACCTCCACAACCTATGCCCCCTGGATTGTGGTAGAAGGAAACAGCAAATACTATGCCCGCGTAAAAGTACTGAAAACTGTGGTAGAAGCGCTGGAAAAGAAAATCGAAGAAGTGAAGAAGGAAAAGTAGAAACCAACGTTCCCCCTCATTTTCCCCTTGAATTATTCCTACGGATAGTGTAAATTAGTAGTAAAATGTATTTATACATGAAATCAAAGAGGAGGTAAGTACCAATGGAAGAGGCTGCAAAATTATTTGACATGAAGGTTCTTCACGTAGGAATCAACGCCAAGGATGAGGACAAGGAACAAGCATCGGCTGATGAATATCTGAAAAATATTGACCTTCCCATTAAGAATGGCAACAGCTCCGTGTTCTCCGGCACGTTGGTGGAGATTATGAAGGGACATGGACGGGGAACTGTGGGCCATATTGCCATCGGTGTCAGCGATGTGGACAAGGCCATTGAATATTTTAAGGGCCGCGGCGTGAATCCCATTGAGGAGACCAGAAAGGTGGTAGACGGCAAGACCACATTCACCTATCTGGATAAAGAGATTGCCGGCTTTGCCATCCACTTAAACCTGGTGAAAGAATGAGCAATGTAGTGATCATAGGCGGAGGCGCGGCCGGTATGGCCGCTGCCATTGCCTCTGCCGGACAGGGACATGAAGTCCATTTATATGAGAAAAATGAGAAACTGGGGAAGAAGGTTTACATCACCGGAAAGGGCCGATGTAATGTGACCAACGCCTGCGATATCAATGAATTGTTGCAGAACGTGGTGACCAACCCCCGTTTTTTATATAGTAGCTTTTACGGTTTCTCCAATCAGGACATGATGAGCCTGCTGGAGCGAAATGGCTGTCCATTAAAGGTAGAGCGAGGCAACCGGGTTTTTCCTGTATCTGACAAGTCCTCAGATGTCATCCAGGCGCTGGCGGGACAGATGAAGGAATTGGGGGTGAAGGTATCCCTCCATCAAGAGGTGAAAGGCCTTCTGGTTTCACACGGGATCTGTAAAGGAGTTGTGTTGTCCGGCGGCCGGCATGTGGAGGCGGACGGGGTTATCGTGGCCACAGGCGGTCTGTCCTATCCCTCCACAGGATCCACAGGAGACGGACATCGGTTTGCAAAAGAATGGGGGCATACCGTGACAGAGATGTCTCCGGCCCTGGTTCCTTTTTACGTAAAAGAGGATGTGGTACAGAGCCTTCAGGGGTTGTCCTTAAAAAATATTGAGGCAGTCATACTGGATGGAGAAACAGAAGTTTACCGGGAATTCGGGGAGATGCTGTTTACCCATTTTGGCGTAAGCGGTCCGGTGCTTTTAAGCGCCAGCAGCTTCACAGCCAGACGGATCCGAAAAAAGCCTCTTACCTTATCCATTGACTTAAAACCTGCGCTGTCAAAGGAACAGTTGGATGCCAGAATCTTAAGAGATTTTGACGAGGCGGCCAATAAGCAGTTTAAAAACGCCCTGTCCAAATTATATCCCTCCAAGCTGATTCCTGTGATGATCCAGAGAAGTGGGATTTCACCGGAGAAGAAGGTCAATGAGATCACCAGGCAGGAGAGGATGAACCTGGTGGAGAGAACCAAGGGATTTACCTTGACGTTGACCGGATTAAGGGGATATGAGGAAGCCATCATCACCCAGGGCGGCGTTGACGTAAAGGAGATAAACCCAGCTACCATGGAATCGAAAAAGGTGAAAGGCCTTTTCTTTGCCGGGGAAGTACTGGATTTGGACGGAGTGACCGGAGGGTTCAACCTGCAGATTGCCTGGTCTACCGGGTGGGCGGCAGGTTCCCATATCGAATATGTGTGACAGTGAAAGAAGGAGAGAGAAGATGGCGCTGACATATAACATAGCGATTGACGGACCGGCAGGAGCCGGAAAAAGCACCATTGCCAAAATGGTTGCTTCAGAGTTGGGATTTATCTACGTGGATACCGGGGCAATGTATCGGGCTATGGCTCTTTATTTTTTGCGGAAAGGGATTCACAAAGAGGATGAAGGAGCAATTGAAGAGGCGTGTAGAGAGATGGAAGTCTCCCTTCGGTATGAGGACGGGATTCAACAGGTGCTTCTCAACGGAGAAAATGTGTCAGGGCTTATCCGCACGGAGGAAGTGAGCAATATGACCTCAGCAACCTCAGTCTATAAGCCTGTGCGCCAGAAGCTTCTGGAACTTCAGAGGCAGTTGGCCAGTACATCGAATGTGATCATGGATGGCCGGGATATCGGAACCTGCGTCCTTCCCGATGCCCAGACCAAGATCTATCTGACGGCTTCCAGCCAAGTCAGGGCCTTAAGACGGTATAAAGAGCTGATAGAAAAAGGTGAAATGTGTAATTTGGAGGAAATTGAGCAAGATATTATAGAACGGGACTATCGGGACATGCACCGGGAGATTGCCCCTTTAAAACAGGCAGAAGACGCGCTGTATCTGGACTCTTCCCAGATGACCATCCGCCAGGTGGTGGACGCGATCATCGGCGCGGCCAGAGAGAGGGGACTGTCTTAGTATGGATGTCATCGTCGCAAAGACAGCTGGTTTCTGCTTCGGAGTGGAGCGTGCAGTAAAGCAGGTATATGATCAGATTGAACATGGTGTAAAACCGATTTATACCTTAGGGCCCATTATCCACAATGAAGAGGTGGTTCGGGATCTGGAGGAAAAAGGGGTTTGGGTCCTTTCTTCACTGGAGGAATTAAACAAAGTAACAGAAGGCACAGTGATCATCCGTTCCCACGGAGTGGGAAAGCCGGTATATGACCTGATTGAGAAGAGAGGGCTCCACCTGGTGGATGCCACCTGCCCATTTGTGAAGAAGATCCATCAGATCATGGTAAAGCAGAATGAGGAAGGCCGCCGGGTCATCATCATCGGGGATGAGGCCCACCCGGAGGTGGAGGGAATCAAGGGATGGGGAGATGGGAGGACGCTGGTAGTAAAAACAGAAGAGCAGGCAGATCATTTGCCTTTGATTCCAGGAGAGAAACTGTGCATCGTTTCCCAAACGACATTTAATTACAATAAATTTAAAGAATTAGTTGAAAAATTTTCTAAAAAGGGTTATGATATAATTACTTTAAATACGATTTGCAATGCAACACAGGAAAGACAAGTGGAAGCGGAGCATATAGCGTCGCAGGTAGAAGCCATGATTGTCATAGGCGGAAGAAACAGTTCCAATACCCGCAAGCTGTATGAGATATGTCAAAACGAATGCAAAAACACTTATTACATTCAAACACTGGACGATTTGGAACCTGAAAGTGTGAATTCTGTGCGCAGCGTAGGTATTACAGCGGGGGCATCTACCCCCAAGAAAATCATTGAGGAGGTTCATACTAATGTCAGAGCAATTAAACGAGTTTGAACAATTATTGGAGGAATCATTAAAAACAATACGTGCAGGAGAGATTGTCACTGGAAAGGTCATTGACGTAAAAGAAGATGAAATCGTCTTAAATATCGGTTATAAATCCGACGGCATTATTCCCAGATATGAATATACCAATGAACCAGGTGTTGATCTTACTACCGTAGTAAAACCGGGAGATGAGCTGGAAGCCAAAGTCATCAAGGTCAATGACGGTGAGGGTCAGGTTGCGCTGTCCTACAAGAGGCTTGCAGCAGACAGAGGCAACAAGAGGCTTGAGGAGGCGTTCAACAACAAGGAAGTCCTTACAGCAAAAGTGGCTCAGGTTTTAGACGGCGGCTTAAGTGTTGTTGTGGAAGAAGCCAGAGTGTTTATTCCGGCCAGCCTGGTATCCGATATCTATGAGAAGGATCTGTCCAAGTACGCCGGGCAGGAGATCGAATTTGTGATTACAGAGTTCAATCCCCGCAGAAGAAGAATCATCGGTGACCGCAAGCAGCTTCTGGTAGCCAGAAAGGCAGAGATGCAGAAGGCTCTGTTTGAGCGGATTCAGGTAGGTGATGTTGTGGAAGGCGTGATCAAGAATGTGACGGATTTCGGCGCATTCATTGATCTGGGAGGAGCAGACGGCTTGCTTCACATCTCCGAGATGTCCTGGGGCCGTGTGGAGAATCCTAAGAAGGTATTCAAGGCAGGGGAGAAACTGACAACCCTGATCAAAGATATCAACGGTGAGAAGATTGCTTTAAGCCTTAAGTTCCCAGATCAGAATCCGTGGGCTGACGCAGCTTCCAAGTATGCGGTTGGCAATTTGGTCACAGGCCGTGTGGCGCGTATGACAGATTTTGGTGCATTTGTGGAGTTGGAGCCAGGGGTAGACGCACTGTTGCATGTATCTCAGATTTCCAGAGAACATGTGGAGAAGCCGGCTGATGTGTTGTCCATTGGCCAGGAGATCGAGGCAAAGATTGTGGACTTTAACGAGCAGGACAGAAAGATCAGCTTAAGCATCAAGGCTCTTCAGGTTGCTGCGGAAGCACAGGCAAGAGAGGAAGCGTTCGATGCAGATGTAGCAGATGTGGATGTGGAGGCAGTGGCTGCACAGCTGGAGAATGAGGCAGAGTAAGTGCTTCCCAGACGGGTGTGCCAGTACTCTGGGGCCGTGAATATACAATGTCTGGCAAGACACTAGGCGGAACCAAGCGCTCCTTAAAGAGCGCAATTGTCCATCGGCAAGCCAGAGGAAAGCGGTGTTGTACCAGAGAATGTTTTGATAAGAGAAAACCGAACGGTGGGATGGCCTGCTGTTCGGTTTTTTATAAGAGTACATCATAGAAAGGAAGCCGGTGATGGATGCTTATACAAGTTTTGCCAGGGTATATGATGCATTTATGGATAATGTTCCTTACGAAGCATGGGCCCAATATCTGCGGGAACTGCTTAAGGAATACGGGGTAGAGGATGGACTGGTACTGGACCTGGGCTGCGGAACAGGGAATCTGACGGAGATCCTGGCCGGGTGGGGTTATGATATGATCGGCGTGGACAACTCGGAGGATATGCTTTCGTCAGCTATGGAAAAGAGGGAGCAGTCCGGCCATGAGATCCTGTACCTTCTTCAGGATATGAGAGAGTTTGAACTGTATGGAACCGTTGCGGCTGTGGTGAGTATCTGCGATTCCATGAACTATCTTACGGAATATGGGGATCTTGTCCATACCTTATCTCTGGTCAACAATTATCTTGATCCTGGAGGCGTTTTCATATTTGACTTAAATACGGTTCATAAGTATCAGGATGTGATTGGGGACAGCACCATTGCCGAGAGCAGGGAGGACTGCTGTTTTATCTGGGAGAATGTGTTTGATGAGGAATCCAGGATCAATGAGTATGCCTTGACATTGTTCATTGAGGGGGCCGGAGGGCTGTATCGGAGGTATGAAGAGACCCACTATCAGAGAGCGTATATGATGGAGGAGGTGGCCCAGGCTGTGAAAGAAGCCGGGATGGAACTGGAGGCTATGTATGATGCATGCACCAGAAAAGCACCTGGAGAAGACAGTGAGCGAGTCTATGTGATAGCCAGGGAGAAAGGAAAATAGCTTTCAGGCATAAATAGATTCTGAAACTATACGAAGAGAACATCTGGAACCACTACAGGGAATTCGATAGAAGAAAGGAAACAGCGATGGCAGATTATATGATTCGGGCAACAGCGGCAGGAGGACAGATACGGGCATTTGCCTCCACCACCAGGGAACTGGTGGAGACAGCCAGGAGAGCCCACAACACCAGTCCAGTGGCCACGGCGGCGCTGGGCCGCCTGCTTACGGCAGGGGGAATGATGGGAAGCATGATGAAAGGGGAGGATGACCTTCTCACAATCAAGATCCAGGGAGACGGCCCTATGAAAGGACTGACTGTGACTGCAGATTCCAAGGGAAATGTAAAAGGATATGCCTATAATCCTATGGTGATCCTGCCTGCCAATTCTAAGGGGAAACTGGATGTGGGAGGTGCTCTGGGAGTAGGCGTGTTAAGCGTGATTCAGGATATCGGGCTGAAAGAGCCTTATGTGGGGCAGACCATTCTGGTGACAGGGGAGATCGCGGAGGATCTGACTTATTATTATGCTACTTCTGAGCAAACGCCTTCCTCTGTGGCGTTGGGAGTCCTGATGAATAGGGACAATACGGTGAGGCAGGCTGGGGGCTTTATCATCCAGCTTATGCCTGGAGCATCGGAAGAGATCATTGGGAATCTGGAAGAGAAATTAAAAAAGCTGCCTTCTGTCACGATTCTCCTTGACGAAGGGATGACACCGGAGGAGATATTGGAAGCGCTTCTGGGAGATCTGGAACTGGAGGTCATGGATCGGCTGGAGACCCGTTTTTTCTGTAATTGTGACAAAGCCAGAGTAGAGAAGGCGCTTATTAGCATCGGACGGAAAGAACTGGAGAGCATGATTGATGATGGAAAGCCGGTGGAGATCAATTGCCATTTCTGCAATCGGAATTATACGTTTTCTGTGCAGGAGTTGGAAACCTTACTTATTTCATAGGAAAGTGCGCCCTGTGAAACAAAACGCGACCCGGGGATGTGCACTCCGCGCAAAGGAAAATGGCTGCTGTCGCAGCCGCGCTTCGGCGCGCGAGTCCGGTGAGCCGGACTCTTTATTCAAAAGCCGTCTGTTAAAGGTGGTAGACATGTAAAAAGCAAAAAGAACCATCCCGATGGGTGGCTCTTTCCGTAATCAACCACGGTGTAGCTCTTTTACAAAATCTATATTACACGAAAAGGTACACTGATAACTAGATGATTAAAGTTTTGTTACGTTGGTAGCTTGTGGCCCTTTGGCACCGTCGATGACATCAAACTCTACCTCAGCGCCTTCTTCAAGGGTCTTGTAGCCCTCCATGTTCAGGCCAGAGTAATGTACAAAGACATCTTTGCCTTCCTCATCACAGATAAAGCCATAGCCTTTCTGGTTGTTAAACCACTTAACTGTACCTTTGCTCATGATGATACCTCCAAAAATAAAAAAAGTTGAGTCTAGCTGCAAACTATTTGCAACTGTCCTAAGGATATCATAATTGTAAAAAAGTGTCAAATCTTTTTATCAATCTGCTAGAAAAATATATTGAAATGCTATTTATGCATGATTAATAAAAGAATAGAAAGGAATGGTGAAGAACATGAAGAATTCCAATGTTTGGAATCATTTTAAGACGATTACGGAACATAAGCTTCTGGTTATGGAAGGCTGCTTTAAAGTTGGGCTTTTTAAACAGGGGCTGCTTCATGATCTGTCAAAATATTCTCCTGAAGAGTTCTGGACAGGAGTCCGCTTCTATCAGGGAACCAGAAGCCCCAATGCAGCGGAACGGGAGTTATATGGATTTTCCAAGGCATGGCTCCATCACAAAGGAAGAAACAAACATCATTTTGAGTATTGGATTGATTTTTCCAAAGACAAATCCAAAGGCCTGGTGGGGCACAAGATGCCAGTGAATTATGTTGCGGAGATGATGATGGATCGGATCGCTGCCTGCAAGGTGTATAAAGGCAAGGATTACACGGACAGCAGTCCTTTAGAGTATTATCACAGAGAGAAGGCGTTTATTGTCATTCATCCGGAAACCAGAAAAATGTTGGAAAAGCTTTTGGTGATGTTAAGCCAAAAAGGAGAGAAACGAACCTTCCAGGTGATCCGGAGGCTGCTTAAGGAAGGCAGCTATTAAGCGCCGGCGATGCAGGATCGGACGGACATGCCAGAAGAATAGGATTTATGGAAATGCGCACACTTAAAAACGTATGACAATCTATATGAGAATACGTGAAAGGAAGTGTTTCCATGAATCAGGACGAGAAGAAAAACAAGAAAGAGATTGAAGAGAAACAGGATGAAAAATTGGAGGAATATGGGCAGGTAACCCTGGAGGATGATGGAAAGAAGAAGATTCACCTGCTTTCCATCATCGGAGAGGTGGAGGGTCACGAAAATGCCCCCAGCAACAGCAAGACCACCAAGTATGACCATGTTCTGCCTATGCTGGCGGAATTGGAGCATGACGATACCATTAAAGGGATGTTGGTGCTTTTAAATACTTCCGGAGGGGATGTGGATGCGGGGCTGGCCATTGCGGAGATGATTGCGTCCTTAAGCATGCCTACGGTATCCCTGGTTCTTGGCGGAAGCCATTCCATCGGAGTGCCTTTGGCAGTTTCTACGGATTATTCTTTCATTGTGCCTACTGGAACCATCATGGTTCATCCGGTGCGTATGACAGGAATGGTGATCGGGGCATCTCAGACCTACGAGTATTTTGAGATGATTCAGGATCGGATCATCAGCTTCATCTCCAAACACGCATCCATCGCTTACGATCAGGTGAAGAGGCTGATGCTGAACACGGAGATGCTGACCCGGGATCTGGGAACCGTTCTAGGAGGTGAAGAAGCAGTGAGGCAAGGGCTGATCGACCAGGTCGGGGGAATCAAGGAAGCCCTTGGCAAGCTGTATGAGATGATGGAGGAAAATTAAGATACAGAAGCAAGGATATGGGAATCAAGGCAGAAATAATCGGCAGGATACAGAGTTGTGAAGCGATGCTGG
>JAETTS010000082.1 GCA_021769025.1 Enterocloster bolteae | reverse complement strand
CTGATTTTTCAGGGTGCGCTGCTTCTCATGGGGTGTTTCTCCCTGGGTGTTTTCATTCGCACCTCCCAGTCTGCCAAGCGCCTGGCACCGGAAATTGACGCGGAAAAGCATCAGACTGAAGAACTGATCCAGTGGTTTACGGATACCTATTCCGGGGATGCCGTAGATAAGGAGATTCCAGATTTTGATGAGTTGTCTGAAGAAGAGCGAAGCCTGAAACGCTTCCAGATCATTCAGGATTATCTGATCACCAACAAGGATCTTCCGGATCCTTCCTATGTAGATGCGTTAAGCGAAGAGATTTATGGAAAACTTTATGAAAGCTGAAATTCTTCTTTATTATCAAAACGAAAGATCGATACTTGGTTTTTTCCTAAATATGATACTAAAGTTAAAAAATCCGATGCAAGCTTGCTTGTATAAAGGCTTCTGACCTTGAGAGCCACACAAATTTCGCATAAACTTAAAACGGAGAGTATCGCACTAAAAGCGTCATACTCTCCGTTTGTCTTTTCTTCTATTTCCCTACCAAATCCCTTACTTTACCAACAGGGATTTCCCTGTCATCTCTTTCGGCTGTTCCATTCCCATAAGCTCAATCAAAGTCGGAACGATATCTGCCAGGCATCCGCCCTCTCTCAGCTTGTAAGCCGGGTCTGCGTTTACCAGAATAAAGGGAACCGGATTGGTGGTATGTGCGGTAAACGGCGCGCCGGTCTCGTAGTCTACCAACTGCTCGGCATTGCCGTGGTCAGCACAGATAAACATCACGCCACCCACTTCCTTGACAGCTTCCACCGCTCTGCCTACACAGGCATCTACCACCTCGATGGCCTTGATAGCGGCTTCCTCCACGCCGGTATGGCCAACCATATCCGGATTGGCAAAGTTGATGATGATCACATCATATTTCCCTGACTTGATGCACTCCACCAGCTTATCGCAGACACCTGGCGCGCTCATCTCCGGCTTTAAGTCATAGGTCGCCACTTCCTTTGGAGATGGAATCAGGAAGCGATCCTCTCCCTCATTGGGCTCCTCCACACCGCCGTTGAAGAAGAAGGTAACATGGGCATATTTCTCTGTCTCTGCGATTCTGGCCTGGGTCATGTGATGATTGGCCAGGTACTCGCCAAAGGTATTCACCACGGATTCCTTCTTAAACGCCACCAGCTTATTCTGAATGGTATCGTCATAATCTGTAAAGCACACATACACCAAATCCAGGCGCTTTTCTCTCTCAAAACCCTTAAATTCTTCATCGCAGAAGGCTCTGGTGATCTCTCTTGCCCTGTCCGGACGGAAATTAAAGAAGATAACGGAATCATGATCCTGTACAGTGGCAACCGGCTTTCCGTCTTCCATCACCACCACCGGTTCAACAAACTCATCATATTTTTCCTCATCATAGGAAGCCTGGATTCCGGCCGGTCCGCTGGCGGCAGCCGTTCCCACTCCCTTGGTCAATGCGGCATACGCCCGCTCCACACGATCCCAGCGGTTGTCCCTGTCCATAGCGTAGTAGCGCCCCATAACCGTAGCAACCTTTCCTACGCCGATCTTCTTCATCTCTGCTTCCAGCTCCTCCACGAATCCCTTGCCAGAAGCCGGAGGCGTGTCACGGCCATCCAAGAAGCAGTGTACGTACACCTTCTCAAGCCCGTTTCTCTTAGCCAGTTCCAGAAGCCCGTAAATGTGGGTATTGTGGCTGTGAACACCGCCATCAGACACCAGGCCCCACATATGAAGGGCGGAATCATGCTTCTTGCAATTCTCCACTGCCTGTAAAAACTCCGGCACTTCAAAGAAATCTCCATCCTGGATGGACTTGGTGATTCTTGTCAGTTCCTGATATACGATGCGGCCTGCCCCCATGTTCAGATGGCCTACTTCTGAGTTGCCCATCTGCCCGTCCGGCAAACCTACAAACAGGCCGCTGGCCTGGCCTTTTACAAAGGGACACTGGCTCATCAGCTGGTCCATAACTGGTGTCTTGCCTTCACAGACCGCATTGGCCTCACACTTATCATTCAAGCCATAGCCGTCAAGTATCATTAAGACTGTTGGTTTTTTGCTCATGATCTTCTCCTTTATTTCTCTTTTATAGTTCTTTTATAAGACAGGGTTTGATATAACATTCACAAGCTTTATTGTACACGAAAATACCTGTTCTTGCAACTAAGGAATCTAAATTTCATTACCCAAATTTCCCTTTCACTTATATGTCTGTCCTTTCATTCGTATGTCTATGATCGTACAATCTCCTTTCATTCTCTGTACAGTCCATGTATAATTTTACGATACAACTCCTATCTCACTTTTCTAACAATATTTTCTAACTGGCAAAAAAGTAATGCAATCGAACATATATTCTGTTATAATATCCTTGTTTCAACCATATCTGATGCCATATTCGATCACAAGCCATGAAGGAGGCCTGCTTATGAGCGAACATCATACCTATATTGCCATCGACTTAAAATCATTCTACGCATCTGTTGAATGCACGGAACGACAGCTGAATCCCCTTACCACCCATCTTGTGGTTGCGGATGCCAAACGGACAGAGAAAACCATCTGCCTTGCTGTCTCCCCTTCCTTGAAGGCCTACGGCATTCCCGGAAGGGCAAGGCTGTTTGAAGTGGTTCAGCGGGTAAAAGAAGTCAACATGGAGCGAAGGCGCAAGGCACCTGGCAGGCAATTTATCGGCTCCTCCTGGGACGGGCCTGAACTGGAGGAGCATCCGGAATTGGAACTTTCCTATCTTATCGCGCCTCCCAGGATGGCATTTTATCTGGAATACAGCACGGTCATATACAATCTTTATCTGAAGTACATTGCTCCGGAGGATATCCATGTGTACTCCATAGATGAAGTCTTCATGGATGTAACCCAATATCTGGGAACATACGGGATGGCTCCCAGGGAATTGGCTTCCAGGATCATACGGGATATTCTGGACAGTACGGGAATCACCGCCACTGCAGGCATCGGAACCAACCTGTATCTGTGCAAAGTAGCAATGGACATCGTGGCCAAACATGTGGAACCAGATGAATACGGAGTCCGCATCGCAGAGCTGGATGAGATGAGTTATCGCAGGCTTTTGTGGAACCATCGGCCTCTCACCGATTTCTGGCGGGTGGGACATGGATACAGGAAAAAGCTGGAAGCCGCCGGACTTTTTACCATGGGCGATATTGCACGCTGTTCCCTGGGCAAGGACAGCGATTATTATAATGAAGATCTTCTTTACAATCTGTTTGGCGTCAATGCAGAGCTTCTCATTGACCACGCCTGGGGTTTTGAGCCTGTCACCATGGATCTCATCAAAGCCTACAAGCCGGAGGCCAACAGCTTAAGCTCCGGCCAGGTGCTGCAATGCCCCTACGATACCCAAAAGGGAAGCTTGATTGTGCGGGAGATGACGGATCTGCTGGTCCTGGATTTGGTGGAAAAAAGACTGGTAACAGACCAGATCGTCCTTACGATCGGCTACGATACCCACAACCTGTCCACCCCTGAAATCAGAAACACTTACAAGGGCGAAATCACAACCGACCATTACGGGCGCAGTGTCCCCAAGCCAGCCCATGGCACCGTCAACCTAACCTGCCAGACTTCATCTACCCAGATCATCATGGATGCCGTCATGAAACTGTATGAGCGAATCATAAACCCCAGGCTTCTGATCCGCCGCGTGATCGTTGAGGCCAACCATCTGGTTGACGAGGCACAAGCCAGGAAGGCAGGTGTTTTTGAGCAGATGGATCTGTTTACGGATTATGGGGCTCTGGAAAAGGCACGAAAGGCAGAAGAAGAAAGACGTGTAAAGGAGCGGAAGCTGCAGGAAGCCCTGCTGTCTGTCAAAAGGAAATTTGGAAAAAATGCCATCCTGAAAGGCATGAACCTGCAGGAGGGCGGCACTACCATAGAACGAAACCATCAGATCGGAGGCCACAAGGCATGACGCTTAACGAAAACCACAACTACGATGACATCATCCATCTTCCCCACCATGTATCCAGGAGGCATCCTCAGATGTCCCTTTCTAACCGGGCAGCACAGTTCTCCCCTTTCGCTGCCCTTACAGGGCATGATGCAGCCATCGAGGAAGCTACACGGATGACCGATTCTTTTGTCGAGCTGGATGAAGACAAAAAATCACTGTTGGATGCGCAGCTTCGTTTGATTCAAGACCATCTAAAGCAACAGCCGGAATGCCAGGTCACATATTTTCAGCCGGATGAAAAAAAGAGCGGGGGAACCTATATAACCATTTGCGGCAGAGTGAAAAAAATTAACCAGTATGAACACCGGATTGTTTTTACAGACGGAACAACCCTCCCCATAGACCATCTCTTTTCAATCCGGGGGGAGTTGTTTCAAAACATGGATATGCTATGATAAGGGTCAAAAGGCAAGAACTCTGGCTTGGATGTGAATTGTAATGCCAACTATAAATGCAGTCGGGAAAGATGCCACTCATGTGCAAAATAATTGTACCAGAGGGTAAATGTTTTTCTGGTGCCATAGATCATGGCAGCACATGAGAAGTTTATTCCTACTCGGTTCCTGTCCTGATTCTCAGACAGGACTTTCTCTATGGTAATGGTGATAAGCACTCCGTTTTTGTCACGAAACCGAAATCTCATGGGCGTAATTTTTCCGTTGGTATCCGTACAGGAAATCATCTGTACCGGAATATCAACGCACAGTATGCTTTCCACAATGAACACTCCCTTCTGATTTTGATGATATCTCTATCATAGTATGACGAACATACGTTTGTAAACAAGAAATATCTGGAAAACAAAAACCAGATGGAGAGCTTACCGTTTCAAGCGTCCGTTTTTGGTGAGAAAGACCGGTGCGCCCACAGATACACCACGGAGCACATCACTGTAATTCCTCAAATCAGAGATTGCCAACTGGCACGGATTCCCATGCTGCTCTGGCTCGGCTCTATAAAGTCAAGACCACCGGCTTAGCCGATGGTCCTGACTGTGCGCTTTGCTACTTATTTATAGTTCACAATCTTACCAAAATCTGGTTTCAGGGAAGCGCCGCCTACCAGACCGCCGTCAATGTTGGGTTTTGCAAACAGTTCCGCTGCGTTAGCGCCGTTTACAGAACCACCATACTGAATGCGGATGGCTTCTGCTGTGGCCTCATCATAGATCTCGCCGATGCATGCCCTGATTGCTGCGCATACTTCCTCTGCCTGGTCGGAGGTAGCGGTCTTGCCGGTTCCGATTGCCCAGATTGGCTCGTATGCGATCACAGCTGCTTTTGCCTGGTCAGCCGTTACATTTAAGAACGCGATCTTGATCTGCTGGCGGATCCAATCAATGGTGATTCCCTGCTCTCTCTGGGTCAGAGACTCTCCGCAACAGATAATCGGAGTCAGGCCATGCTCAAATGCCTTCAGCACCTTCTTGTTGACTGTCTCATCCGTCTCGGCAAAATATTCTCTTCTCTCGGAATGGCCGATAATCACATAGTTCACACCGGCATCAACCAGCATCTTAGGAGAAATCTCGCCGGTATATGCGCCCTTCTCCTCAAAATACATATTCTCTGCACCGATATGGATATTGGTTCCCCTGGCAGCTTCCATAGCCGGAATAATGTCAATCGCCGGAACACAGAACACCACATCCGCCTCATGGTTTACCACCAATGGTTTTAACTCCTCAATCAAAGCAACTGCTTCTGATGGCGTCATATTCATCTTCCAGTTGCCTGCAATAATCTTTCTTCTTGCCATGATCGTAATCTCCTCCGTTTTTATAATCCTGCAATCCTTTTTTATCGTTATAGTACGAACCATACAGGGAAATTGTCGTCGACAATTCCCCTGCTGCTTATACGTTCATTCTATTAAGTTTTATTTGTCGTCTGCTGCCACAACGCCTGGAAGATCCTTGCCCTCCAGGAATTCCAGGGAAGCGCCGCCGCCTGTGGAAATATGGCTCATCTTGTCTGCAAATCCCAGCTGGTTTACTGCTGCTGCAGAGTCGCCGCCACCGATGATGGTGGTTGCGTCAGTCTCAGCCAGAGCCTTCGCCACAGCGATGGTGCCTGCTGCCAGTGTTGGATTCTCAAATACACCCATAGGTCCGTTCCATACAACGGTCTTCGCTGTCTTCACAGCCTCGGCATAAAGCTCTGCTGTCTTCGGTCCGATATCCAGACCTTCCATATCAGCCGGAATCTCATCGGAAGAGACAACGCTTACCTGGATCGGTCCATCAATAGGATCCGGGAAGCCTGCTGCGATTGTAGTGTCAACTGGAAGCAGCAGCTTCTTGCCCAGCTTTTCAGCCTTCTCCATCATCTCCTTGCAGTAATCAATCTTGGTATCGTCAACCAGGGAGTTGCCTACGCCCTTGCCCTGTGCCTTTAAGAAGGTAAATGCCATACCGCCGCCGATGATTAAGGTATCGCATTTCTCCAGCAGGTTGGAGATTACATTCAGCTTGTCAGCAACTTTTGCGCCGCCTAAGATTGCCACGAAAGGCCTTACCGGATTCTCAACCGCATTTCCAAGGAAATCGATCTCTTTCTGCATCAGGTATCCAACTGCGTTGGAACCGCCCTTTGCAGTGATAAACTTAGTCACACCCTCTACGGAAGCATGAGCCCTGTGGGAGGAACCGAATGCATCACATACATAATCGTCTGCCAGGTCAGCCAGTTCTTTACTGAACGCTTCGCCGTTCTTGGTCTCTTCTTTGCCGCGGAAACGGGTATTCTGAAGCAGCACCACATCGCCTTCGCCCATCTCTGCCACAGCTTTGGTGGCTGCCTCGCCGGTTACATTGTAATCTGCTACAAAGTTTACTTCCTTGCCCAGCTTCTCAGACAGCCTCTTGGCAACCGGAGCCAGGGACTCTCCCTCGTTGGGGCCATTCTTTACCTTGCCTAAGTGGGAGCAGAGAATCACCTTCGCGCCTTCGCCAATTAACTTGTTGATGGTAGGAAGGGCAGCCACAATACGGGTCTCGTCAGTAATCTCACCGCTCTTTAAAGGCACGTTAAAATCACAGCGAACCAGTACTTTCTTTCCTTTTAAATCTTTCAGATCATCAACGGTTTTCTTATTTAACATAATTGTCTTGTCCTTTCTTTCATAATTTAATGTAAAATAATATCTAACATAAAAGGGTCCGGTCCCAATGACCGGACCCCTAATGGATCGCTTATAAAACTTGTCCTGTCTCTGATCCTTATGCTAACTCAGCAAAGAACTTAATGGTTCTTACCATCTGGCTGGTGTAGGAGTTCTCATTGTCATACCATGAGACAACCTGAACTTCATACAGATCATCAGCAATCTTAGCAACCATAGTCTGCGTTGCATCGAAGAGAGAACCGTACTTCATACCGATAACATCGGAAGAAACGATCGGATCCTCATTGTAGCCAAAGGACTCGGAAGCTGCTGCCTTCATCGCTGCATTGATGCCTTCTTTTGTAATGTCTGCGCCCTTAACAACTGCTGTCAAGATGGTGGTGGACCCTGTGGGAACCGGAACACGCTGTGCGGAGCCGATCAGCTTGCCGTTCAGCTCTGGGATAACCAGGCCGATTGCCTTAGCAGCGCCTGTAGAGTTAGGAACAATGTTAGCAGCGCCTGCTCTTGCTCTTCTCAAATCGCCTTTTCTGTGTGGTCCGTCAAGGATCATCTGGTCGCCAGTATAAGCATGGATGGTGCTCATGATACCAGACTGGATCGGAGCATAGTCATTCAGTGCCTTTGCCATAGGAGCCAGGCAGTTGGTTGTACAGGAAGCTGCGGAAATGATGGTATCCTCTGCAGTTAACGTATTCTCGTTTACGCTGAAAACAACGGTTGGAAGGTCATTGCCTGCCGGTGCGGAGATGACAACCTTCTTAGCACCTGCATCGATATGTGCCTGAGATTTTGCCTTGGAGCAATAGAAACCAGTACACTCCAGAACAACGTCAACACCAATCTCGCCCCAAGGAAGATCAGCAGCATTCTTCTCTGCATAAATCTTGATGGTCTTGCCGTCTACTGTGATGGAATCCTCACCTGCCTCAACCGTATGCAGATTCTCGCCGATTCTTCCGGTGTATCCGCCCTGTGCGGTATCATACTTCAATAAGTGAGCCAGCATCTTAGGATCTGTCAGATCGTTGATCGCTACGATCTCATATCCCTCTGCTCCGAACATCTGTCTGAATGCCAGACGGCCAATACGTCCAAAACCATTGATTGCTACTTTTACTGCCATGATTTCATTCCTCCTAAAGAATAAATTAAGTTGCTGATCGTTAAAATAAAATCAACCTACGATTTATTTTACCTAATTTTCCTGGAAATATCAAGCATTTTTTGGATTTTTACGGGTATTCCCATTGTACCCCTGGCGCAACAAAAAAATTGTGCAAAATGCATGTAATTTCTTTCTATCCCAAGACATTTTGCACAATTTTCCCCATATAATGTTGTGCGAAAAGCACACACCTATATTTCATTTTTAATATATCCCGCCAGGTTGTATGCGTGGTCGGAGATTCGCTCCAGATTCGTAAGAATATCCAAAAATACCACCCCTGCCGAAGGGATACAACTGCCGTCTGAAAGCCGTTCAATATGCTTCTCCCTAAGCTCCTCCTCCAAATTATCCACCTGATCCTCATACTGGCTTACCTTACGGACATAGTCCATACTGCCATTCCTGCGGGCCTCGATGGCATTTTCAAAGGACTTAAACACAGACTTGCTGATCTCCCTTAAATCTTCCGTGCCTGTCTCCGAAAATTGCAGCTTATGCTCCACCAGATAGGCAGCGCATTCCGCCAGATTCTCCGCATGGTCTCCCACCCTCTCAATGTCGCTGGTACTGTAAAACAAGTCGTTTACCACCCGTTTCTGATGTTCCGTCAGGGACAGATTATCAATCTTAATCAGATACTCGGTGAGCCGCTTTTCCATACGGTCAATGGTCTTCTCCGTCTTATATACTTCCTCCACTTCCTCCAGGCTGCTGTCCAGG
>JAETTS010000081.1 GCA_021769025.1 Enterocloster bolteae | reverse complement strand
CATCGTCAATTCCTGGCGTGTCCACCATCATGACCGGCCCCAACGGCAGCAGTTCCATAGTCTTATAGACCGGATCTGTGGTGGTTCCCTTTACCTCAGAGACTACTGCCAGTTCCTGTCCGGTAACCGCATTCATCAAGCTGGACTTTCCTGCATTTCGCCTCCCAAAAAATCCGATGTGGATTCGCTGCGCTGCCGGTGTCTGATTCAATGCCATATAAATCCCCTCCATCCTTATATCATTTAAAAAAGAATCCTGCTCCCCAGGATTCTCCACCTGCGGCAGGTCGCTTCGGCGACATGATTCCTTTCCGCCACAGTGCGATCCTCAGGTCACTTTCCTATAGAACAAAAAAGTGCACCCTCAAAAGGATGCACTAACAGACAGATTCCGGGCATAAAAACAAAAACCTGCTGCCCGCTTCCCATAACCTTCCATCTCGGAATCTCCTGAATGTCAGTGCATGATTTTTTATTCTATTGTCCGATCTTTGTGAAAGGCGCGCCCGCCACGCAGATCCTGTTCTTCCTGCTTTCCTCTGATTATAGCACACACAACAGACTGTGTCTATTCCAAATTTACTTCCATTCTTCCCTGCCCGTTCCTCCTGCGTAACAAACGTCAATCCACCTTCACCGCATTGGGGTAAATCCTGGCCAGTCTCTCGTCATCAAACCGTTCATCCATCACCGCCTGCCAGCCCTCCTGCGCCAAAATTCCTCTGCTCCGTTCATCCCCCCGTATAAGAGCCAGGCAGGAAACTGTGATATTGCAGCACATAAACAGAACAATGACCCAAGTTAACACGGTGCCTGCCCTCTTCGGGATCTTCTCAATCCATGAGGAGATCACCGGATAAATCCCTTTAAACCATACCACAGTGGCAATCCCCCAGAAAAAGCAGTACAGAAGGTTGATTCTGCCTCCCAGGTTAAACGGGATCTTGCTGTAATCCCAGAATATGGTTCCAAACACCATCTCCGTAAACACACTGCACAGATACTCATAGGCTCCTCCTAAGGCCGTTCCAATGAGAAAGAGAAACCGGTCCGATTGATCCCGGTATCTGTATAGCAGCACAGTCACAAAGGCCACTCCCAACCCCCACACAATACTGAACGGTCCCCACACCACACTGCTGCGGCTCATCCACACGCCGGCTGTGATCCTGCAAAAAATAGTCTCTGTCACATCTCCCAGAAATGCACCGATAAAAAACAGCCAGACTACTTTATAGAAGCTGCATCCGGAGGCGAAAGCCTTCTCCTTTTCGGCACCTGCCTGCCTTGACAGCCTGGGATACGCATTCTCAATTCTTCGGTTAACCAGGTGGTACAGCCTTTGTCCAAGCCTTATGCTTACCTGGGCAAACCAGAAGTCGATCCGTTCCCACTTTTGTGTATCTGTCTTCCTTCCCGTCAAAAGGATCACGGTTGCCAGGATATCAATCAGCAAAAGGGCAATCAGAATCCAGACAAGCACCGTGCCGAATGGCTTAGGAATCAGGTGAAACACAGTAAGCCAGATACCATTTCCCCACTTCAATGCCACTGTGCCAAGGAGCCCCCATATCAGAGACATGGGCAGGCATATGTACCCGTCAAGATTCCATCTGGCATCCGAGTAATCCCACCATTTCTCATGGTACATCCATTCCAACAGATGGCCGGCAATCCATTCCGCCACAGTTGACACAATCATAGCACCTGCAAACAGCCAGAACCCGCTTAATTCCTGACAAGACAAGGTCAAAAGCACCAGTACAATGCCATACAGGACGCAAAACGGCCCGTTTACCAATCCACGGTTTACGAACCGCCTGCGCTTTAACGCTGCCAGCAGGGTTTCCAACACCCATCCGCTGAATGCCCCGGCAAAAAACAGCCAGATTATTTCATATACAGCCATAGTCTCTTTTTTCCTTTCGTCACGTATCCAATTGCTTTATGAAGTAAAAATGTATGATCGCCTGTCTGGTTCATTCCTCATAAGAAATTTTCCGAAACAACACGCCCAGGGGAATCTCGATCTCCTGTCCTGGATAGATCTGATCCGGATTTGGGATAAGTCCAGGTTGATAGGCGGCAATTTCATAGGCCAGATCCAGCTCCTCCCCGTAGTGCCTGGCAATCAGTGACAGATTCTCCCCCTTCTCCACCTTATGATAATATGGAAGGGCCACAAAGGTACTTATCACACGCTCCCGTAACTGCCTGTTTGCCACTCCTTCTTCCTCCTTAGAGCCAGGAAATGACTCAAAGACAATCACCCAGTTAGACTGTCTGGAATCTGTAACAGGAATATAAACCCATGCCTGACGCAAAAGCACCTCTGGATTATCCGGGTCATGAATACCCACATCCACAGAGACAAACTTATGATAGAAGGAACGATGTTCTCCCTTCTCAAGGCTTATGACCTGATCCTCCACATTCTCTTCCAGCGCATGTCCCAACAGGCGGTAAAGGAAATCTTTCGTATCCAGATATTCCATTATGGTATCTTTCGAGGAGAAATCAAAGATGCTCCACTCTTTAAACACCAGAATCCTCCCGTAATCCTTCCTGGGATCCACCGTAAGATTTACCTCCCAGTTCCTTATATTGCATTTTCCCAGATTGCACCAGATGATAATCTCCGCCGCTTCCTTCTCTCCTTTTTTCAGGTCATAGATCAAAAGCCAGTCCGAATCCCTCTCCCGCAATTCAAACACATAATCTTCTGTCACAGGATTTCCCATGGCTTCCTCCAGAAATCCATTGATCCCGCCATCCTCCACATAGGCCTGAACCTGATCCAGGCTTCCTTCCAGGTTTTCGTCAAAATATTCTGCCCAGTCCTGGATAAACTCGCCAGATGCCTCCTCCTCCCACTCTGGGACAAAAGACAATGGACAGGCATCGGTGGATCCCACATACCAGTCCCACGGATATTCCATATAGAACTGGTCGCTGCAGAACGCCTTGTGATAATAGTACTGCTGCTGTGCTCCCTCTCCTTTTATGTAATCCGTCACATCCAATCCCATAAATCCTAAATAGACGGCAGGAAATTCATCCGGTTCATACTCAGGCTCCGGCTTTTGGCGGATCTGCGGATACTCTGCCCGTTCCTTCACATACTGCTCATAACTCCCGTCATCCATACAGTCCACTCCCCCGCAATAAGAATACGGCACCCAATACACCCATCCTAAAAACGCCGCTAACAGGATCTCCGCCAATATCTTTCCCATACGCTACTCCTTTATCCTCATCAATATCCCAGATTCTCCCCAACCAGAATCACTTTTATCCGTCCAAAAGGCTTCCACCCTCTGGTAATGACCAGCTGGCTGCAGATACAATCCTCCTTGCGGCAATCTCCACAGATTCCTGTCTGCCTGCAGGGAGTCTCTCCCGGAAAACGGAGGGCATTGACAGGGGCCGCTATGTGACGTACCCTGGAAATTCCGTCCTCCAGGCTGTGCACCAGCTTATTCATGCCTGCAACCACGATCACGTTGCGGGGGCCAAAACACAGTGCAGCCACCCGGTTTCCCACGCCATCCATATTCACAAGCTGCCCATCCTCTGTGACAGCATTGGTTCCCATCAGAAATACATCCGCCAGGAGACACTGTCTCTCCAACTCTACAAATTCCTCCTTGCTGGCAGCCTTATCCCTGTCAATCACCTGGTAATTCCCCTGGCATACCCTATCCTTCAATCCTATCTCCAAAACGCTGGCGCTGCCTCCCCAGCCAACGCTACTTCCCTCAGGGATAAGGGAGAGCGCCATCTTAAGAGCATCCTCCTTCGTGGCTGCATAATGTCCCTCCATATGTCTGGACGCAAGAGCCTTGATCACCCGCTCCGCTGCCAAGTCATTTCTCATTTCGATTGGTGTCTTCTTTGCAAAATCCTGGCTCATCATATCCTCCTTTTCCTTCAAAAACGCTGGTTATAATGCCTTCACTGGCAATGTATCTGCTTCTATCTTATCTATTGGCATCCTTGCCTGTCAAGCAATACTTACATAAAAAGACAGCCTGTTCCGATTTTCAGAACAGACTGCCTTAAAATAGTTACTTTTTTGATACTTCTCGCGTGGCCTCTTTCAGCCACGTTGCCTCCTCCTCTGTCAGATAAGGCAGAATCCGTTCCCTTACCTGCCTGTGATAATCGTTTAAATACTGAATATCCGTCTCCTCCATCACCGAAAGATCCAGTCCGTCCAGATCAATGGGAACAAAGGTTAAGCATTCAAATTCCATAAACTGCCCGTACTGATTCTTCTCTGCCTTTTTGCAAACCATCAGATTCTCTGTGCGGATGCCATAGCCGCCCTCCACATAAAAACCTGGTTCATTGGAACACACCATGCCTTCCTTAAGCACCCCATAATCCATGCGCTCCGGATCCATCTCATAGCGAATGCCATTGGGAGGCTCATGAACGTTGAGAAGATACCCTACACCGTGGCCGGTTCCATGGCTGTAATTCATGCCCCGGCTCCAGAACAGCTGACGGGCCGCATAATCCAGTGACACGCCCCGGCATCCGTAGGGGAATTTTCCATGGCTTAACCGCAGCATGCTCATGGCAACCAATGTAAAATGCTCTCTTTCCTTATCCGTAACCGGCCCCAATACGATGGTTCTGGTGATATCCGTAGTCCCCTCATAATAATGGCCGCCGGAGTCTACCAGGTACATCCCTCTGGCCAGGATAGCCGTATCGCTCTGGGGCGTTGCCAGATAGTGGCACATAGCGGCATGTTCACCATAGGCGGAAATCGTGGGAAAACTGGGCCCTATGTATCCTTCCTGCTCCCTTCTGAGATTCTCCAGATGCTCTGACACGCTGCGTTCCGTCATCGGTATCTTTCCCACCTGGTTCTTAAGCCAGCAGATGAATTTTGTCACAGCCACGCCGTCCTTTATGTGGGCTCTTCTCTCATTTTCCACCTCCACCGGATTCTTGACAGCTTTCGCCTGGGACACCGGATTCATCCGGTCAAGAATCCGGTTGCTGCGATCTAAGCTTCGCACTACGGTATAGCTGACTCTTCCCTTGTCCAGGAGAACCCTTTTCTGTCGAAATGATTTTACCACTTCATACAGGTCATCATAGGGCCTGATGGAAACGGGAAGGGCCTCAAGATAGCGTATGACCTTCCGGCTCAATACTTCCTGGCTGACAAACAGGGTAAGTTCCCTCATGGTCACAATCACATAGGATAGCACCACCGGATTGCAGGCGATATCACCGCCTCGAATATTGAGAAGCCAGGCGATATCGTCAAGGGAGGTTATGATATGAATATCCGCCCCTGCTGCCTCCATCTCTTCTCTCAAGCTGTCAATCTTATCCCTGGCTGATCTCCCCGCATGCTTCTCATCCAAAATCCATACGGGCTTTTTGGACATCGGAGGGCGTTCCTCCCAGATTTGCCCTACCAAATCCTGCTCATAGGCGATCTTTACATGTTTCAGCTCCAGAAGTTCCTTAAGCTTCTCTCCCATCCGGCCGCTTAACGTCCTTCCGTCAACCCCCAGGGTACTTCCTTCAGGCATTGCTGCCTTCAGATACTCCTCCACAGAAGCCGTCCCCTCCTGCCCTGTCTGCCTTAAGGTAAATCCGCTTCCCTCCAACTGCTTCTTAGCCTGGATAATATAACGGCCGTCTGTCCAAAGCCCTGCTTCCTCTCTTGTCACAACCGCAGTCCCGGCAGAGCCGGTAAATCCTGTCAGATACTCCCTGCACTTAAAATATTCCCCCACATATTCGGATTCATGAAAATCCGATGTCAATATCAAATAGGCATCCATGTGATGCCGGGCCATGGACTCTCTCAGCTTCTCCAACCGCTCATTCATCCTGCCGCCTCCTTCCCAGGTTATACCCCTCCTCTTCACCCAGCATCATGTCATTTAGTTAACATTTGACTGCCAGAGATAACGTAGCCTCTTCACCCCAGCTCTTTCACCACACTGCCACGTACCTGAACTCTCCTCTCCACGCTGCGCAGCTTCCTCTCCTCATAAAGTTCTGCTATCAGCTTGGTGACTGTCACCCGGTTGGCCCCGATCATGCTTGCCAGCTCCTGGTGAGTGTACCGCCGCTTTACCTCATACCAGCTTTGCTCACAGATGTGTTCCCTGTCGCACTCTTTAGCCAGAATCTGCAGGATCCTCTGCTTACAGGACAAAAAGGAGATATCTTCTATTTCCTTTTGTAGAAGCTGCTTTTTCCATATCATGCCCATACATATCTCGCGGACAAATTCCTGGTTCTTCAACAATTCCTCATGTACATAAGAATCAATCTTCCAAAGGGAACAAGGCTCATTGCACACGGCATCCATAGGAATCTCAAAGGGCTGAAACAGGATTTCCTCATTAAAAAAATGGTTCTTCCCCAGGGTATACAGGATCTTCTCATTTCCCTCCATGCTGTTGCAGACAAATCGGACCGAGCCCTTTGCAATATAGTAGACACTGCTGTCTGTGGTTCCCGCCACATGGATGATCTGTCCTTTTGGAACCTCAATCTGGGTGGAACACCTGCGGATCAATTCGTTCAACGTTCCTTCTCTCTTCCTGTAATAATATCCACAATTCTTTGGTTCATCGTATCGGAAAGGGGCCTGTAAATCTGTGCAATATTCTCCAAAAGCCTGTCCAAATTATCTGCCCAGAATCCCTCTTCCTCTGTTTCCTCATACTCCATGGCAAGAAGGGCTGATTTTATGGCCCAGGATACGGCAAGCCCCACCTTCCAGGCGCAGCTCATCCTGCTTCCCTCGCAGATGATTCCAGTCACACTGCCAAGCATATTTTTTACCGCCCGAACCATCCCAGGGCAGCTTCCCCCCAGCAGATACACGCACCCTACTGCTGTTCCCACGCCTACTGCCAGGCCGCAGTCACAGACAGAAGTGGCGGAACCTACGTAGGCGTTGACACGCAGGCTCATAAGGTTGGACAGGGCGATGGCCCGGAGAATCTGGTCTTCGTCTGCGTGCAGCCTGGTGCCTACCCCATACCCGGCCAGATAGATGGCCAGTCCGTAGTTGGCGCTTCCGGCAGCTGTCATGACCGGCAGGCCAACTCCCCGTATTCGTGCCTCACAGGCCCTGATACACAGATTCTGGGTATATGTTACCATATCCTCCGACACTCCATAGCGCTCCATAGCCCTCACAAAGGAATCAGCCATTCCATCTGGATCCTCATATTCTACAAATGCCAGATTGTATCGGAGACCATCCCGGATAAAGGAAAGGGCATCTGCCTCCACTCTGTCTGCAAAGTCCAGAAAATCCTCCAACCCTAAGTTTTCATGTTCCATAAAGTCAGGAACTGGAGCTTTCTTTTGCTCTTTCAGCTTCTCCATGCAATCCGCCACTTCATCAGACATCACATTGAGATGATGATCCAGTACCAAAACCCGAACCACATTCTCATCATTTTCCAGAATGGTCTCGATATACAATCTGTCACAGTCATCCTTGATCTGTATGGATACCATCCCATGGGCCAGAAGCTTTTTGGCCTCCAGGACATCCTCGGGCCCATAATCCCGCAAAAGCATCAGTTTGTTGTCCAGATTGCCGTACACATATCCAAGGGCAGCCGCAAAATCCAGCCCTCTTTCTTCACATCCTGGAATGCTCACATTCAATCCGTTTTTAAACATACTGGAATCTACCGTGATCTGTATCCGCTTCAATGCCCCCACAGCCCTCTGTCTGGCATATGCAACGGAGTAGGCCACGCTGACAGCCTCCGTTCCCCCCATGGAGATAATGCTTTTGCTCTTTAATTCCTCCAGTATCATCTGATGTTTCTTATCCATAGCCTTCTAATTCCCTCTGCTCTCCTCATATTTTTCCCGCACTGCCCGAGCCAGCTGGTCAGCGCATGAGGTTCCTCTCTTTCCGCAAATATTACCTTTTAAGTACTGCTCAATCTGCTCCACCGTCATTCCATCAACCAATTTAGAAAGAGCCTTCAGATTTCCGTCACATCCCCGGACAAAGGATATGTCTGTCACTACATCGCCCTCCAGGGTAAAAGAAATGGAAGTCGGGCAGACATTCTGTGGAACTACTGTATATCGCATACAACCATCGCCTTTCTTATATGTTTTTCGGCTGCCTGGGCACCCTGTTTTATCCTATGATCTGAATCAGCAGCTGTGCCATTCCCAGAGCAATAAACGTGCCGGATATGTCTCCAAGAAGTGACATGAGGACAGATACAGACACCAGGTTCTTGTCATAGGTAGCTGCAATGATAGGAGCCGATGCAACTCCGCCCACATTGGCAATGGATGCGATCCCACAGGTATACAGATCCAGCTTAAAGACCTTGGCCATAAGGATCATAACCGTAAAATGGATCAAAAGGATCACAAAGCCTGCCAGAATGTAAATTGGTGCATTGATCAAAGCTGCCAGGTTTACGTTGGATGCCGTCAGGATCAAGATCAGATACAGGGAAATATTGGAGATCTCATCTATTCCCCGCAGTTTTCCCACGTTGGTCAAGGCAAATCCAATACCGATAAAGGTGGCAAGGAGGATCTTCCAGAAGCTGGCATCAATAAATCCGATACTGGGCAGTATGGTAGACAGATACTGGGAAACCGTGGATACCATCATGCTCATTCCAAGGATCAGCATCAGATCCAGATAGGTGGTTTTCTCCTGGGTCTTTGTGCTTTCGCCTAATTTGCTGCAGATTTTTTCGATAGGCCCCACATCGGTCTTGGTCCACCCGTTAAACCTGGCCGCAAATCCGCCGATGGCAACCAGGAACATGATTAACAGGGAATAATTGATATTGCCCATGAGAAGGGTATAGGTCATAGACTCATCGCTTACCCCCAGCGCGCTTTTCACTGCCAGAAAGTTCTGGGTTCCTCCCATCCACCCTGCTGCCATAGCTGAGAACGCAAGATGGGTATCGCTCTCGAAGAACCCTCTAAATATCAGGAAAGAAAGGACAAAGCCCACTGCAATGGAAAAGGTTGCCAAGAAAAATGTAAGTGTCAGCCTGGGCCCAAGTTTCACAATCTCCTTTAAGT
>JAETTS010000080.1 GCA_021769025.1 Enterocloster bolteae | reverse complement strand
ACCGTCTACTCCCTTCGCAAGTTTATCAAAAGGATCGCCTGGACAAAACCGGGCAGCCATTGTCGGGAAAAGGAACGAATGCTGTGGTATAATCTCTGTGAAGGTTATATCTGCATAGTTAACCAAGGAGGCAAAACCTATGGAATGGATGAAGATTATCGGAGAGGCTATTGATTATATCGAAACACATATTATGGAAGAGATCTCGGCGGAGGATGTGGCTGGGCATGTATATTGCTCTCCCTTTTATTTCCACAAAGGATTCCATATGCTGTGCGGATACTCTCTCATGGAGTATGTCCGAAACCGCCGGATGTCCCTGGCAGGCAGCGACTTAATCACCAGCGACTGTTCTGTCATGGATCTTGCCATGCGGTACGGTTACGATTCTCCGGACAGCTTCACCAAGGCTTTCTCCCGTTTTCACGGAGTCTCCCCTACTGCAGTGCGCCGGGACAAAACCATGGTGAAAACCTTTGCTCCCCTTAAACTTACAATCTCTTTGAAAGGCGGTTATCTTATGGATTACAGAATCACCAAAAAAGAAAGCTTTACTGTTCTGGCAGCATCAAAAGAGTTTCGCTACGAGCATGCCAAACGGGATGTTCCTGCTTTCTGGAAGGAACATTTTAACTCTGGAAAGGGAACCTACGTCTGCGGCATGTTCGGAATCAATCTGGATCCTCAGATGGGAAATGAAACCTTCGAATATCTGATCGCGGACCTCTACAATCCCACGGTGGATATTCCAAAAGGCTTTTCTGTGCGGACCATCCCGGCCTTTACCTGGGCGGTATTCCCATGTAAAGGACCTCTTCCCCAAACCATGCAGGATGTAAATACCAAAATCTTTTCCGAATGGCTTCCGTCACTGAAGGAATACGAAATTGCTGCCGGGTACTGTGTCGAGATGTACGACGCACCAGACAAATATCCTGGCGGCACAGAGGATGAACACTACTATTCAGAACTTTGGATTCCGGTAAAGAAAAACCCTTAAGCCTGCCCAAATGTCATTTCGTTTCGTTTTTGCTGTTTGAGAAATCGCGAAGAGACCGCCTGAGGAGGGAATCCTACGGTATTCTCCCGGGCACGCTCGCGCTACGTGAAGAGCATAGCGGTACATAAGGTGCTAAAAAACAGCACCTAAGTACCGATGGTCTTCAAGTACCCTAGAGAATACCATAGGATTCCCTCCTCAGGCTACGTTATCTCTGGCAATCAAACGTTCGCTAAATGACATTGAAGTCTGCCCCGCTTTCCATCTAAAAAGCCAGACAAGAACGCTCCTTATCCAAAATACAGCGTCTTGTCTGGCTTTGTTCACCAGATGACATATCATGTCCGTATCGTAATCAATCCTCTTTATCTGATTTCTTGTCTGACTTTTTCTTCATCACATTCTTCACAATGATAAAGGCTGCCAGCCCGAAAAAAGCAACGGAAGTCAGTAGTTTAAATATTTCATATGTTTCCTGTCCCATATTCTCCCTCCTTGGTATCATTTTGTTTTTTTATTATAAGAAAAGGCTCCGGAAAAGTCAAGAAGCAGCTGTGATTTGTTTAGCCTTTTTCGGACATCCGAAAATTATTTTGTAATCCCTCCAAAACTATGATATAATTTTTTAACAAAACCCATAGATAGGAGCGTATCGCTATGATCCCAATCACCTGCACCGCCTCTTTAACCTCCAAGCAACAGGAGGATATCGCCGCCTTAATGTCCCTGTGTAAGAAGGCAGAGCCTTTAGCGCTGTCTGCACCCACGGAGGACGGGCTGGACTATTTTCTGTTATATGAAGAGGATTCCGGCCTTCTTCTGGGATTTGCCTTCTTATTCTTCTCTCAGGAAACCTCCTGTGAATGTGCTATTTTTATCCATCCTGACTACCGGAGACAAGGGCTTTGCTCCCAACTCTTAAACCATATCCTGAATCATGTGGAGAAATACGAGAAGCAAAATGCCTGCCAGACAGACTTCTGTTTCCTGGTTGACCCTGATACACCTTCCGCCGTTGCAGTCATGAATGTCCTGGAAGCAGAGTACTGGTATTCGGAATATAAAATGGTGCGCACCCTCAGCGAAAAGGACCGTCTCTACACTCCATTTCTTCACATCGAAAGAACCGAGCCGAATCTATACACAGCCATGTTAAAGGATGAAATCATCGGAACCTGTGGGGTTCTTTCATCCGGTCAGGAGTTCTATCTGTATGCATTTCAGATCCGAGAGGCCTGCCAGGGGAAGGGGCATGGCAAAGACTTTCTTCTGGGCATGCTGGCCTACTTGTCTTCCATGGGGAATCAGGTGTCTGTCCAGGTGTCCGGCCAGAATTATATCGCCAGGAATCTATATAAAAAAACAGGATTCCGAACTTCGGAATCCCTGTCTTATTACATATATTGATGGTTCTGTTTTTATTTATCAATAATCATTTTTGATCTCGATTCCCTGAGATTCAATGCTCCGGCGGATGGCAAGCATCTTCCCATCCGTCTGGGCAATGGTCTCTGCGCACTGCCTCAGTTCTTCACTGATCTTTGCTGAGTCGATAAACTCCTTTTTGTACTTCAGCTGATGGTCCAGGCTTGCCCAGAAATCCATGGCAATGGTCCGAATCTGCACCTCCACTCTCATCTGTCGTTTCTCATTGGAGAAGAACACCGGAATCTCAACAATCATATGGTAGCTTCGGTATCCGTTAGGCTTGGGGTTCTTGATATAATCCTTAACAGCCAGAACCTTGATATCATCCTGCTTCGTCAGCATGGCAGCTACCTGATAGATGTCATCCACAAAAGAACAGATAACCCGGATCCCTGCAATGTCATCCAGATTGTCCATCATGGACTCAATGGAAACAGGCATTCCCTTTCTATGCAGCTTCTCTACAATACTGATGGGCTTCTTCACCCTGGATTTGATCATCTCAATCGGATTTCTCTGGTTGCGTACCGACAGTTCGTCGTTTAACACCTCCAGTTTGGTCTTCACCTCCCGTATGGCACAGGTGTACATCATCATGGCTTCCTGGAACTGGTGGGCCATGGAAACCAGTTGATCCGGCACCTGAACCATATCCGGCACCTGGACAACAGACTGCACCAGTTCACTGTTAGGATTCATATTGATCTTCATGCTGCTTTCACACTCCTGCTCATTCGTAATAACCGTTGGGATACCAAGGTTTCCTATGCTTCCAGCTTGGCAGCTGCCTTATCCATCCAGGCCTCATCCAGATACTCAATGGAGCCCTCATCCACCATCCGTGCAATCTCAGGCTGAATCGGAATCTTAGCAAGCACCGGGATCTCGTACTCTGCCGCCACATCATCAATATGACTCTCTCCAAATACTGGGATCTTCTTTTTGCAATCCGGGCACTCCAGATAACTCATATTCTCCACAATACCCAAAATCGGAATGTCCATCTTCTTAGCCATGTTTACCGCTTTTCCCACGATCATGGACACCAACTCCTGAGGGGATGTGACGATGACGATCCCATCCACAGGCAGGGACTGGAATACAGTCAATGGAACATCTCCGGTTCCCGGAGGCATGTCCACCTGCATATAGTCAATATCTTTCCACAAAGTTTCGATCCAGAACTGCTTGACCGATCCGGCAATCACCGGCCCTCTCCAGATCACTTGATCCGTGTCATGATCCTAAAGAAGGTTGGCGGACATAATCTGGATCCCGGTTCTGGACGTATCCGGAACCATCATGTTGGCCCCGTCGATCTGGGTCATCCCCACATCGCCGGTGATACCGAAAGCCTTGGGAATCGACGGCCCGGTAATATCTGCATCCAATATGGCTGTCCGGAATCCCTTGGCGTTCATCTTCACTGCCAGGAGAGAGGTTACCAGAGATTTTCCCACGCCTCCCTTTCCGCTGACAACGCCGATCACCTTTTTCACGGAACTGGCCGGATGTAATTTTTCCAGAAAACTGGTTTGCTCCTCTGTTCTGCTGCTGCAATTGGCACCGCAGCTTCCACAATCATGATTACAGCTTTCGCTCATGTTATCTTCCTCCACTTCCTCCGCCTGTCGGCGGAAATACCATACATTCAAGCCAGTACGAAGGCTTTTAGGAGGATTATATCATAACATATCCAAAATGTCACCCCCTACTCTCCCATAGCCTCCTTCTTCATCTCCCGTTTCTTTTTCGTCACCAGGCCTCCGATTCGTCCGCTTTCCTTGGATGTTAAACTTTTCCAGCCATGCTTAAGAACCTTGTCACTAAGCCCCAGCTCTGTGGCAATCTCGTATTTTAACAATTCCTCCGGTGTCAGTTTTTTGGGATCAAATGGCTCCTCATTCTTTTTCTTCGACATAAAAACAGGTATACTCCTTTCCTAATTTCTCTAAGAGTATACCCGTTTTTGGCAGGCCTATTCGATTTCTAACGAATTCCCATATCCTGAGGAATGATGACTGCCGCGATAAAATACACGATGATTCCCGTACCACTACATGCCAGGATGGCCCACAAGAGCCGGATGATCGTAGGATCAATGTTAAAATACTCCCCCAGGCCTCCGCACACGCCGAATAACATTTTATTTATCGTGGACCGATACAGTTTCTTCTCCATCTTATTTTCTCCTTTCTATCCTCTTTCCCGCTTCCTCCGCTGCAAAACACCAGAACAAACACCATGGTTTCTATTCTCCGGTAAACAGAATCTCAATATTTCCCACCTCGCACTCCAACTCGGCTTTCTTTACTGCGCCTTCGTTGGTCAAGTGTTTCTTTGTATTAAGGCTTCCATAGGTCTCTCCGTCAATCTCGATATTTCCCATGCTGACCTCCAGCTCATAGTTAAACTCATCCTTGTCTCCGGACAGATAGGCTTCAATAGTCCCTGCCTGGCATTCTGCCTCCAGTTCCCGCCCCACTGTTCCCCGGTATTCCACGGAGCCAGCGGCGCATTCAATGCTTAGTTCCTGAACATTTCCAAAATTTATGATGATACTTCCTGCCCCTGCCTCCAGATCCAGTTTGCCAGTTGTGACCGTATCTGCAGCCACATATCCCGCGCCTACGTTGATCTCTATCTCACGGAAGGGTTCTCCGGTGGGAATCACCAGAATTGCCTGCGCCCTGCCGTCCTCCCATGATATGTTTTTGATTCCCCTCTTCCTTCTTATGGTCAATTCCAAGGTGTCGTCATCCACCTTCTGCTCCCATTCTATATATTTTCCAGCCTCTGCCACATAGAGGGAGCCGTCTCTTTTGCCTTCCACAATCTCCACCCCGGCTGCTTCTACAGACACCTCAATCTTACTGCATCCAGAAGCGCTTATCACGGCATTAATGTCCAGATCCTCTTCTATATCATACTGTGCTTCCTCCTCCCATGTCGCCAGGCCTTGTTCGTCGCTGTACTCATATTCCTCCAGGAATTCCTGCTCTATTTCATCAGCAGGCAAACTGGCGTGATCTCTGTGTCCGGAAGATTCGTAGGAGGTAAACAGCCATTGCCCATCATGCCATCCTCCATTGATAACCGCTGTCCTGGGCATCCGTCCCCCCAGGGAAGCTGCCGCCACTGTGATCGCTGTGCCAAACAAAAAACTAACTCCTGCCAGGATCAGTACAATCTTTGTAAATCCTTTCATACTCTGCGCTCCTTTCTATGAAACAAATGGCCGCATCCTTTTACACATCCTCGTATCAGCCACGGAACCAATTTCCCGTAAAACCATACGGAGATCACCAGGCTGACCATCCCTAAAGCCAGAACAATCAGGCCCACCCCAAAGCAAAACAGCCCGTCAAGCAAATTGGTAAACATGGCAATGACCCCGGCCACACAGAGGGCAATTCCGGCTAAAAGGAATGCAAATGTCAAAACTGCCTGAACAACAAGCATTGCAAAAAAGACAGAAAGTACTCCCACAATCACTCCAAAGATGCCGCCTCCGATTCCCACAAGCACAGGAAGCGCAATCATGACCAGAATTGCAAATAAGATGATCTTAACAATCCGTCCCTGATCCCCTGAGCCTAATGGCCGGCTCTGGCTTCCCCTTTCCCCTGAACCAGGCGTGCTTCCCGGCTCTTTCTGGTTTCCTGTGCTGCCCCTTCCAAAGCTGTCCTGGCTTTCTGTTTTTCCCAAACCGCTACCTGCATGTTTCCAACCCTGGTCTCCATTGGAACCTGTGCTTCCAAAACCATCCCGGCTTTTTGTATTCCCTCTCCTCCAGTCTTCAGAGGCATTCCAGGTTCCATCCTTCTCATATATGGCCTCTGTCGCCTCACTGTCTGCCTCTTCCCTTGCCTCCGGCAGGTCGTGTCTCTTAACAACCTGGTAATTGGGATCCCGAAACCGTTCATCCTCATATCCCCTCTCAGTAAATGCGCCTCCGTCTCCCAGATCTCCCCGGATATCTGAGCGTACAATCGCTGCAATCCTCTCCGGGCTTCCGAATTCCTCTATGGCTTTATCCGCCATATCTCCCGCCTCATCCAGATAATCCCGGTAATAATCCAGCGCATCCTTTTTATCCTCGTCTGGAATATCGGAAAGCAGATAGTCCAGTTCCTTCATAAACTCTTCCTTACTCATCAGCCAGCCTCCTCAAGTATTTTCGATATCCTACCAGAATAGACATGCCATTCTCCGCGGTACAGATTCAGCTGCACCCGCCCTCTCTCTGTAATCTTATAGTATCTCCTGTTCCTTCCGTCAAACGCAAGATCATAGACTTCCAGGCATTGGTCTTTCTGAAGCCTGCGAAGCACGGGGTACAAGGTAGATTCCGAAATGTCTATGGCTTCTCTGACATCCTGCGTGATCTTATAGCCATAGGTTCCTTCCGTGTCCCTGGACACAACCGCCAGTACAATGGCATCCAGGAGAGCTGCTCCTGTGTTAAAAACCATGTTCTCACTCCTTGTCTGTGGTTCTAAAAACTATAATATTATTTGTTTTTCTATATTATATGTCATATAGTATTATATGTCAACACAAGAATAAAAAATTTATGATAAAATTAGGAACGTTTGAAAAATCGCAATAGGATGCCATAATTCGAAAATAATTCAAATAATTTTCTATATAGATGTAGCAGTTCAAAAGCGATGCATTTAGATAACACTTAATCCTTAGAGATAACGTAGCCGTGAGAGGGAGCTTAACTAAACACCATTGGCATATAAAAAGCAACGATAGAGATCCCCCCTTGTCCTCCCGTGGAAAGTAATTTATAATATGTTATCAGATATAAAACGGTTTAAAAATGCCAGTAGCCAAAAAGGAGATATGGGAATTATGACCGAAAACGATATCCAGACAATGATTGATCGGCAGCGCAGCTATTTTTACACAGGAGCCACTTTGCCTCCTTCTTTCCGAATCCAGGCTTTGAAAAGGCTTGGAGCCTATATTCTGCATTATCAGGACCAGATTCATGAAGCGCTTCGATTGGATCTGGGAAAAAGCGGCTTTGAAAGCTACATGTGCGAAACAGGGCTGACCTTAAGTGAAATCCGTTACATGATACGGCACATTTCCTCTTTTTCCAAGGAACAAACCGTGGCGACTCCCCTGTCTCAGTTTCACTCCCACAGCTACCAGAAGCCGTCTCCCTACGGAGTCACCCTGGTCATGAGCCCGTGGAACTATCCGTTCCTCCTAAGCTTTGAGCCTTTGGCAGATGCCATTGCAGCAGGAAATACAGTGGTGTTAAAGCCCAGCGCCTACTCTCCTCATACCAGCAGGATAATCAAAAAAATTGTGGAAGCTTGTTTTGAACCCAGGTATGTATCAGTGATTACAGGCGGCAGGAAGGAGAATGCCTGCCTGCTAGGCCAGCATTTCGACTACATTTTTTTCACGGGAAGCCAATCGGTAGGACGGCAGGTCATGAAGCAGGCCGCTGTTCATTTGACCCCGGTGACTCTGGAACTAGGCGGCAAAAGTCCCTGCATCATAGAAAAGACAGCCAACCTTAAGTTGGCTGCCCGACGGATTGTATTCGGTAAATTTCTAAACTGCGGCCAGACATGCGTGGCCCCTGACTACATCTACTGTGCCCCTGAAATCAAAGGCCTTCTTATAAAAGAACTGAAAAAAGAGATACAAAGGCAGTATGGGCAAGCTCCTCTTGACAATCAAGATTACGGAACCATCATTAACCAGAAGCATTTTGACAGAATCAAAAGACTCATTGACCCTAAAAAGGTGGTTTGGGGAGGGACGTGGGATGAGCATTCCCTTCGGATTGAACCTACCATCCTGGATCATGTAACCTTTGATGATCCGGTGATGCAGGAGGAAATCTTCGGTCCTGTGCTTCCCATCCTAACCTATGAGTCCCTTCCCCAGGCAGTAAGGCAGATCAACTCCATGCCCCATCCCCTGGCCCTCTATCTCTTTACCAACAACAAGACGGCCAAAGCCATGGTTACCTCCAGATGCAGCTTTGGAGGCGGATGCATCAATGACACCATCATCCATCTTGCCACCAGCGCTATGGGGTTCGGCGGATTCGGAGAAAGCGGCATGGGCTCTTACCACGGAAAAGCCGGCTTTGACACCTTTTCCCATTATAAAAGCCTGGTGGACAAAAAGTCCTGGCCGGATCTCCCTATGCGATACCAGCCTTACCAAAGCATATATGGCATGCTGGTCCGCTGGTTTCTCCGATAGGCTTTTGTCCTGTGATCCAGAAAAGCCGGCTGGTCGTCTGGCAAAAGCGCTTTAAGAAGCTTCTGTTTCCCTGATTGCCTTGGAAGCGATCTCATCCTTCAGCGATGCCAAAAACTCAGACAGAGGTTTCTGCCCCTCGTCCCCTGCCACTCTGCTTCTGACAGCCACCAGGCCTTCTTCCTGCTCCTTCTGCCCTACAATCAGCATATAGGGAATTCTCTGCATCTGGGCCTCGCGGATCTTGTATCCAATCTTCTCAGACCTGGTATCCAATTCCACCCGGATCCCGGCCTCGTCCAATTGCTTTCTCACCTGGTCTGCGTACTCTGAGAACTTATCGGAAATAGGCAGAACCTTCACCTGAACCGGAGCCAACCATGCCGGGAATGCCCCTGCAAAATGCTCGATCAGGATGCCGATAAACCGCTCAATGGAACCGAATAGCACACGATGGATCATAATCGGGCGATGCTTCTCCCCGTCCGCCCCCTGGTATTCCAGTTCAAATCTCTGAGGCATCTG
>JAETTS010000079.1 GCA_021769025.1 Enterocloster bolteae | reverse complement strand
AGAAGTTTTCGAAGACATCTCTCCCATTGCTGACTTTGCGGGGCACTTGAGTTTGGAATTCGTTGATTTTACATTGTGTAAAGATGACATCAAGTATACCATAGAGGAATGCAAAGAGCGGGACGCAACTTATGCGGCTCCATTGCAGGTAAAAGTACGACTGTGCAATAAAGATAAAGACGAGATCAAGGAACATAAGATCTTCATGGGCGACCTTCCGCTTATGACAGATACAGGCTCTTTTGTCATTAACGGCGCAGAACGTGTCATTGTCAGCCAGTTAGTACGTTCCCCTGGCATCTATTATGGCATTGGACATGACAAGATTGGCAAGGAACTGTATACCTGTACCGTGATTCCCAACCGGGGAGCATGGCTGGAGTATGAGACCGATTCCAATGACATTTTCTATGTCCGTGTAGACAGAACAAGAAAGGTTCCGGTGACAGTGTTGGTTCGTGCCCTTGGCTATGGAACCAATGCAGAGATTATTGATCTGTTCGGCGAGGAGCCGAAACTTTTGGCCAGCTTCGGTAAGGATGTTTCTGACAATTACCAGGATGGCCTGTTAGAGTTATATAAGAAAATCCGTCCAGGCGAGCCGTTGTCGGTTGACAGTGCAGAAAGCCTGCTTAACAGTATGTTCTTTGATCCGAGACGATACGATCTGGCGAAAGTAGGACGGTATAAATTTAATAAGAAACTGTTGTTTAAGAACCGTATTGCCGGACACACTTTGTCTGCGGATGTGGTGAACGAGGAGACCGGCGAGATTCTGGCTGAGGCGGGCGCTGTTGTGGATAAGAATCTGGCGGATGCTATCCAGAACGCAGGGATTCCGTATGTGTGGATTCAGGGCGTTGAGAGGAATCAAAAGGTACTGTCTAACATGATGGTGAATCTGTCTTCCTTCGTATCCTTCGATCCCGCAGAGGCAGGTGTTACGGAATTAGTATACTATCCTGTGCTCCAGTCTATTCTGGCAGAATATGGACAGGATGAAGAAGAACTAAAACGTGTGATTCGCAGGAATTTAAGCGAGTTAATACCAAAGCACATTACAAAGGAAGACATCATTGCTTCCATTAACTATAATATGCACCTGGAAGAGCAGATTGGCACTGCAGACGATATTGACCACCTGGGCAATCGAAGAATTCGTGCTGTGGGAGAACTTTTGCAGAACCAGTACAGAATCGGCTTATCCCGCATGGAACGTGTGGTGAGGGAGCGTATGACCACCCAGGATATGGATGACATTACACCTCAGTCCCTGATCAATATCAAGCCTGTGACGGCGGCGGTGAAGGAGTTCTTCGGAAGTTCCCAGCTGTCTCAGTTTATGGATCAGAATAACCCTCTGGCAGAGTTGACACATAAGAGGCGTCTGTCTGCTCTGGGACCAGGCGGTCTGTCCAGAGATCGTGCCGGATTCGAAGTGCGAGATGTACATTACACCCATTATGGGCGTATGTGCCCTATTGAGACTCCTGAAGGCCCCAACATTGGATTGATCAATTCTCTGGCTACCTATGCCAGAGTGAATATCTACGGCTTTGTGGAAGCACCTTACCGTGTGGTAGACAAATCGGATCCTCGTAACCCGGTGGTTACCGATGAGGTTGTGTATCTGACTGCAGACGAGGAGGATAATTTTGTCGTTGCCCAGGCCAATGAGCCATTGGATGAGGAAGGGCATTTCGTTCACAACAATGTATCTGGCCGTTACAGGGAGGAGACTTCTTCCTTCCAGAAGAAGAATATTGACCTGATGGACGTATCGCCGAAGATGGTATTCTCTGTGGCGACTTCCATGATCCCGTTCCTGGAGAATGACGATGCCAACCGTGCTCTTATGGGATCCAATATGCAGCGGCAGGCGGTTCCCCTTCTGACCACGGAGGCTCCTGTGGTTGGAACCGGTATTGAGGGGAAAGCAGCAGTAGACTCTGGTGTCTGTGTGGTTGCCAGGAATGCAGGTGTGGTAGAGCGCTCTGCATCCAATGAGATCATTATCCGCAGAGATTCAGACGGAAACCGGGATGTCTATCATCTGACAAAGTTTAAGAGAAGCAACCAGTCCAACTGTTACAATCAGAAACCTATTGTATATAAGGGAAACCATGTGGAGAAAGGGGAGGTCATTGCTGACGGCCCGTCCACACAGAATGGAGAGATCGCCCTTGGCAAGAATCCTTTGATTGGATTCATGACATGGGAAGGTTACAACTATGAGGATGCGGTTCTGCTAAGCGAGCGGCTGGTGCAGGAGGATGTGTATACATCCGTTCATATAGAGGAATACGAGGCGGAAGCCCGTGATACCAAGCTGGGGCCAGAGGAGATCACCCGGGACGTTCCTGGCGTAGGAGAAGATGCGCTTAAGGATCTGGACGAGAGGGGGATCATCCGCATCGGTGCAGAAGTTCGTGCCGGCGATATTCTGGTAGGGAAGGTGACTCCCAAGGGAGAGACGGAACTTACAGCCGAGGAACGTCTGCTTCGGGCAATCTTTGGTGAGAAGGCCAGAGAAGTTCGGGATACATCCCTGAAAGTGCCTCACGGCGCTTATGGAATTGTGGTAGATGCCAAAGTATTTACCAGGGAGAATGGCGATGAACTTTCGCCAGGAGTCAATCAGACTGTCCGCATCTACATTGCCCAGAAAAGGAAGATCTCTGTGGGCGATAAGATGGCAGGCCGTCATGGCAATAAGGGCGTGGTTTCCCGTGTCCTTCCGGTGGAGGATATGCCGTTTCTGCCCAATGGCCGTGCCCTGGATATCGTGCTGAATCCCCTTGGTGTGCCGTCCCGTATGAATATCGGACAGGTGTTGGAGATTCATTTAAGCCTGGCAGCCAAAGCCCTCGGCTTTAATATCGCCACTCCGATCTTTGATGGTGCCAATGAGAACGACATTATGGACACTCTGGATGTGGCCAATGACTATGTAAATACCTCCTGGGAGGAATTTAAAGAAAAATATGAAGGAACATTGAACCCAGAAGTGATGGAATACCTGGGCTCCCACCTGGAGCACAGAGAACTGTGGAAGGGTGTGCCTATCAGCAGGGACGGAAAGGTTCGGCTTCGGGACGGACGTACGGGAGAGTACTTTGACAGCCCGGTTACCATTGGGCACATGCACTACCTGAAGCTCCATCATCTGGTTGATGATAAGATTCATGCCCGTTCCACCGGGCCATATGCGTTGGTTACTCAGCAGCCCTTGGGCGGCAAGGCCCAGTTTGGCGGACAGCGTTTCGGCGAGATGGAGGTTTGGGCTCTGGAGGCCTATGGCGCTTCCTACACCCTGCAGGAGATCCTGACAGTAAAGAGCGATGATGTTGTGGGCCGTGTAAAGACCTATGAGGCGATTATCAAAGGGGAGAATATTCCAGAATCTGGAGTTCCGGAATCCTTTAAGGTTCTTTTGAAGGAGCTGCAGTCTCTGGGCCTGGATGTCCGTGTGCTGAAGGATGACGGCACCGAGGTGGAGATGACAGAGAATATTGATTACAGTGATATTGACCTGCGCTCGATCATTGAGGGCGACCGCTCTTACGGAAGCCAGGAGGAATCCTTGGGTAACCAGGGTTACCAGTACCAGGAATTTAAGGATGGAGAACTGGTAGACGTGGAGGAAGAGCCTGAGGAGGAGGACTTGACCGACGATATGGATTTGGATGACGAGGTAGATGACAGCGAAATCGAAGAGGATTCATTTGATGATTTTGATGTTTCTGATGATAATGAATAGGAGGGAGTTCACTCATGCCGGAGACGAAAGAAACTTATCAACCATTGACATTTGATGCAATCAAGATTGGTTTGGCTTCTCCTGAGAAAATTCTGGAGTGGTCCCATGGCGAGGTGAAAAAGCCGGAAACCATCAATTACAGAACGTTAAAGCCGGAGAGAGACGGCTTATACTGTGAGAGAATCTTCGGACCCAGCAAAGACTGGGAATGCCATTGCGGGAAGTATAAAAAGATCCGTTACAAAGGCGTGATCTGCGACCGCTGTGGTGTTGAGGTGACAAAGTCAAGCGTACGTAGAGAGCGTACCGGGCACATTGCGCTGGCAGCTCCTGTTTCCCATATCTGGTATTTTAAGGGGATTCCCAGCCGTATGGGGCTGATTTTGGATATTTCACCGAGAGTTTTGGAGAAAGTATTGTATTTTGCTTCTTATATTGTCCTGGATCCAAAAGATACAGGCCTGCAGTACAAACAGGTGCTTTCTGAGAAGGAATACCGGGAAGAACTGGAGAAGTATGGTGTCGGCAATTTCCGGGTAGGCATGGGCGCAGAGGCCATTCAGGAACTTCTGAAAGCCATTGATCTGGAGAAAGACTCTGAGGAGTTGCGGAAAGCTATGAAGGATGCCAGCGGCCAGAAGCGGGCAAGGATTATCAAACGTCTGGAAGTGGTGGATGCGTTCCGCAGTTCTGGCAACAGACCAGAATGGATGATCATGACTGTGATTCCTGTGATTCCTCCGGATATCCGCCCCATGGTTCAGCTGGATGGCGGACGTTTTGCCACCTCTGACTTAAACGTTGTGTATCGCCGGATCATCAACGGTAATAACCGTCTGGCCAGACTTCTGGTACTGGGCGCACCGGATATAATTGTTCGCAACGAGAAACGTATGCTTGAGGAGGCGGTTGATGCCTTGATTGACAACGGAAGGAGAGGAAGGCCTGTCACCGGACCAGGCAACCGTGCCCTCAAATCCCTTTCGGATATGTTGAAAGGAAAACAGGGACGTTTCCGCCAGAACTTGTTGGGCAAGCGTGTGGACTATTCCGGGCGTTCTGTTATCGTGGTAGGGCCGGAACTGAAGATCTACCAGTGTGGACTGCCCAAAGAAATGGCTATCGAACTATTTAAGCCATTTGTTATGAAAGAATTGGTTTCCAACGGAACTGCTCACAATATTAAGAATGCCAAAAAGATGGTGGAACGCCTTCAGCCAGAGGTATGGGATGTCCTGGAAGAGGTGATCAAAGAGCATCCGGTTATGCTAAACCGTGCTCCCACACTGCACCGTCTTGGAATCCAGGCATTTGAGCCGATCCTGGTAGAAGGCAAGGCGATCAAACTGCATCCCCTTGTATGTACCGCATTCAATGCAGACTTCGACGGTGACCAGATGGCGGTTCACCTGCCCCTGTCTGTGGAGGCACAATCCGAATGCCGGTTCCTCCTTCTGTCGCCTAACAACCTGCTAAAGCCGTCAGACGGCGGTCCTGTGGCAGTTCCTTCCCAGGATATGGTTTTGGGAATCTACTATCTGACGCAGGAGAGGCCTGGAGCCAAGGGGGAGGGAATGTTCTTCAAGAGCCCCAACGAGGCGATTCTGGCCTATGAGAACAAGGCCGTTACACTGCACTCCCGGGTAAAGGTAAGGGTGCAGAAAACCATGCCCGACGGCACAGTGAAGAGTGGAATCATTGAATCTACAGTTGGCCGGTTTATTTTCAACGAGATCATACCTCAGGATCTGGGGTTTGTGGACAGAAGTATTCCGGAAAATGAGTTAAAGCTGGAAGTTGACTTTCACGTAGGGAAAAAGCAGTGTAAGCAGATTTTGGAGAAGGTTATCAATGTCCATGGAGCAAGCCAGACGGCTGAGACGCTGGATGATATTAAGTCTATCGGATATAAGTACTCTACCAGGGCTGCTATGACCGTGTCCATTTCTGATATGACCGTGCCGCCTACAAAGCCTCAGCTGATTGCTGATGCCCAGGAGACTGTGGATCGGATTGCCAAGAACTTCCGCCGTGGACTGATCACGGAAGAAGAGCGTTATAAAGAGGTTATTGAGACATGGAAGAACACTGACGACCAGTTAACCCATGACCTTTTGACTGGTCTTGACAAGTACAACAAAATCTTTATGATGGCAGACTCAGGAGCCCGTGGTTCTGACAAGCAGATCAAACAGTTGGCAGGTATGCGTGGACTGATGGCTGATACCACCGGACATACCATTGAGCTTCCGATTAAGTCGAATTTCCGTGAAGGACTGGACGTGTTGGAGTATTTTATCTCGGCGCACGGTGCAAGAAAAGGTTTGTCTGACACGGCGCTTCGTACGGCTGACTCTGGTTATTTGACCAGACGTCTGGTAGATGTTTCCCAGGATCTGATCATTCGGGAGGTTGATTGCTGCGAGGGGAAGGAATTCCCTTATATGGAGATCAAGGCCTTTATGGATGGCCAGGAGACCATCGAAAGCCTGGAAGAGCGACTGACAGGAAGATATATTGCAGAAACCATCACAGACCCGGATACCGGCGAAGTGGTTGTGAAGGCCAATCATATGTGTACGCCTAAGCGGGCGGCAGATGTGATGAAGGTGCTTAAGAAGACAGGGAAAGACACGGTAAAGATCCGTACGGTCTTGACCTGCAAATCCCATATCGGTGTCTGTGCTAAGTGCTATGGGGCCAACATGGCCACCGGACAGCCGGTTCAGGTAGGCGAGGCAGTAGGCATTATTGCCGCTCAGTCCATCGGTGAGCCTGGCACACAGCTGACCATGCGTACGTTCCATACCGGCGGTGTGGCCGGTGGTGATATCACCCAGGGTCTTCCTCGTGTGGAGGAACTATTCGAGGCGAGAAAGCCAAAGGGCCTTGCGATCATCACGGAGTTTGGTGGTGTGGTGACCATCAAGGATACCAAGAAGAAGCGGGAGATCGTGGTTACTAACAATGAGACAGGGAATTCCAAGACGTATCTGATTCCCTACGGCTCCCGTATTAAGGTAAGTGACGGCCAGGAGATCGAGGCAGGCGACGAGCTGACAGAAGGAAGCATCAACCCCCATGATATTCTGAAGATTAAAGGCGTTCGGGCCGTTCAGGATTATATGATTCGGGAAGTTCAGCGCGTATACCGTCTGCAAGGCGTGGAGATCAACGATAAGCACGTGGAAGTGATTGTTCGCCAGATGCTTAAAAAGATTAAGGTTGAGGAAAGCGGCGACAGCGATGTATTGCCGGGAATCTCCATGAATGTCCTGGAGTTTAACGATATGAATGAGAAACTGATCGCAGAGGGCAAGCAACCGGCGGAAGGCAAGCAGGTGATGCTTGGTATCACAAAGGCTTCTCTGGCAACAGATTCATTCTTGTCTGCGGCTTCTTTCCAGGAGACAACGAAGGTTCTGACCGAGGCGGCTATCAATGGGAAGGTGGATCATCTCATCGGGCTGAAGGAGAATGTTTTGATTGGTAAGCTGATTCCGGCTGGTACAGGTATGAAACGGTATCGGTCAGTGAAGCTGAATACGGATGTAAGCCCGGAGGATGAGATAGAGTTGTCGGATGATGATGAGTTGATGCTGTCTGAAGGCGATGAGCTTTTGGAGGAAGCAGAGGAAGTTCTGGAGTTGGATGAAGGAACTGAGGAAATTTAAGAGGTACAGTGGGAACGCCCTTAGGAGAGGATATTTCTTAAGGGCGTTTTGGTGTGGTAGGAGGCTGGCTGGAATGCCGCGGTAGGCTGTTGTGCTAGTCCGTTGGTCCGCTCCAAAGGAATGATAAAACATCTTACGACACACTCTCGTTCCGGTTTTCACGTAGCGGTACTAAGCGCCCAAAAAACGTGCGCTAAGTACCGACGTGAAAAATGGTCTACAGATGTTTTATCATTCCTTCGGAGCTACGTTGTTGGCAGAGGGGGCAATTTTTACGAGATCATGGCTGCTGTCTGAAAATGAACCCCAAGATGACTTTATATTGACAGTTTCGCCAAAAAACGCTATAACATTAGTGTAAATTGATAATGAAGAAGCCGGGAGGGGCATGGATGCAGACCAATATATTGGAGTATCTGGAAAAGACAGTGGTTCGTGTGCCGGATAAGGTGGCTTACGGGGATGATAAGACGGCGGTCTCGTTCCGGGAGGTGTATCAGAACAGCCGCAGAATTGGAAGCTTTCTCCACGCCAGAGGGATATACAGGGAGCCTGTGATTGTGTTTATGAAAAAGTCTCCTATGGCGGTCGTGGCATTTTTCGGGGTGGTTTATGGCCGGGACTTTTATGTTCCGCTGGATGAAGAGATGCCTAAGTATCGATTGAAGCTGATTATGGAGAACCTGAACGCCAGGGCGGTTATCTGTGATGATAAGACGAAGAAGGTCATGGAACAACTGGAATTTCAGGGAGATATTTTTTTGTATCGTGATATGATCGAGTATCCGGAGGATGGGATGGCGCTTTCGGCTGTCAGGGAGGCGGCTTTGGATGTGGATCCAATTTATATCGTATTTACATCAGGTTCCACAGGAGTACCCAAAGGGGTGGCGGCGTGCCATCGTTCGGTCCTGGACTATGTGGAAAACCTTTCCCAAGTTCTGGGATTTGGACAGGATACGGTGTTTGCCAATCAGAGTCCTTTCTATTTTGATGCCTGTCTGAAGGAACTGTATCCCACGATGATGTTCGGGGCCACCACTTATATTGTGCCCAAGTCGCTGTTTATGTTTCCGGTACGGCTGGTGGAGTTTTTAAATGAGCATCAGGTGAATACTATCTGCTGGGTGGTTTCGGCACTGACCATGATTTCTTCTTTTGGAACGTTTGAGACGGTGAAGCCGGAATATCTGCACACGATTGCATTTGGCAGCGAGGTATTTCCTATCCGACAGTATCATATATGGAAGGAAGCGGTTCCTGGCGCGCAGTTTTTTAATCTGTACGGGCCTACAGAGGCTACGGGAATGTCCTGCTACTATAAGGTAGACAGGGATTTTGCAGAAGATGATGTGATGCCTGTGGGGAGGCCGTTTAAGAATACAGAGATTCTTCTTCTGGATGAAGCGGGCCGCCAGGCGGACTGCGGTGAGATCCTGATCCGCGGTACGGCGGTGACCCTTGGGTATTACAACAATAAGGAAAAGACGGATGAGGTATTTATCCAGAATCCATTGAATCCTTATTATGGCGATATTGTGTATAAGACCGGTGATATTGGAAAATACAATGAGCGCGGCGAACTGGTATTCGTATCACGGAAGGATTACCAGATTAAACATATGGGGCACAGGATAGAATTGGGAGAGATCGAGGTACATGCGGGCATGATAGATGCGGTGAAAATGTCTGCCTGTATCTATGATAAGGAGAATGCCAAGATTATCCTGTTCTATGTGGGAGATACCACCACTGCTGATGTGATGGGACAGCTAAAAGATAAGCTGC
>JAETTS010000078.1 GCA_021769025.1 Enterocloster bolteae | reverse complement strand
AGCCGTCAGCGTCAGGTGCTTCTTCGCCCTGGTGATGCCCACATAGCACAGGCGCCTTTCCTCCTCCAGGTCACCGGAATCCTCCGACGTGATGATCATGTAGCTTGGAAACAGCCCATCCTCCATACCGCTTAAGTATACATGCTCGAATTCCAGGCCTTTGGCGCTGTGCAGCGTCATCAACGTCACTCTGTGCTCTGACTGGTCTAGCTGGTCTACATCGGCCACCAGAGCCACTTCCTCCAAAAAACCGTCCAGGTCAGGGTGTTCTGTATTCTCACAGTAACTGACTGCCTTATTGATCAATTCCTCAATATTGTCCAGACGGCTCTGGCCTTCCACCTGGTCGTCCGCCTCTTCCAGCTCCTTCCGATAACCGGTCTCGTCCAGCACATCCTCAATCAGCTGCCGGATGGTATACTCTTCCCCTTTCACCCTGGAGCGGAAGTCCTCGATCATATCTGTAAATCTTCCGATCTTCTCCGCAGCCTTCCCCAGCCCCGGAATCACTCTGGCTCTGGCCATAGCATCGTACAGGCTGTAGCCGTTGGCCGACGCGAACACAATCACCTTGGCCATGGAAGCCGCTCCGATTCCCCGTTTGGGAACATTGACAATCCGCTCTGCCGCCAGATCATCTCTGCCATTGGAGATGGTCTTCAGATACGCCAGAACGTCTTTAATCTCTTTTCTCTGATAGAAATTCACGCCGCCTACCAGCCGGTAAGGCACATTGTGGGAGATGCACCGTTCCTCCAGAAGGCGGGACTGGGCATTGGTTCGGTATAAGACAACACAGTCTTCATACTCATACTGGTTGGCCAGAATGTCTCTTACGATAAAATCTGCTTCCTCATAGGCCTGGTCAAACTGCCTAAAGACAATCTTATCCCCTGAGCCATTCCCTGTCCACAGCGTCTTGTCCTTCCGTCCCCGGTTATTTCTGATCACTGCATTGGCCGCATCCAAAATATTCTGGGTAGAGCGGTAGTTCTGTTCCAGCTTCACCACCTTAGCGCCTGGAAATGCATCCTCAAAATTCAGAATATTCCCAATGTTAGCGCCACGGAATCTGTAGATAGACTGGTCGTCGTCTCCCACCACACAAAGATTTTTGTATTTGGAGGCCAGAAGGCGGATGAGTTCAAACTGGGCAGTATTGGTATCCTGATATTCGTCCACCATAATATACCGGAATCGCTCCTGGTAGTAGTCAAGGACTTCCGGCTGGCTTCGGAACAGTTCCACAGTCTTTCCAATCAGATCATCAAAATCCAGGGCATTGTTCTTTTTTAGGCGGTTCTGATATTCCTGATAAATCTCCCCCACCTTTTTCCGGTAATAATCTCCTGCCGCCTGAAGCAGAAAATCCTCCGGAGAAACCAACTCATCCTTTGCACTGGAGATCTGCCCTATCACTGCCCGCTCTTTATACATTCTGCTGTCGATGTTTAGGGACTTGTAGATCTGCTTCAGCAAGGTCTTCTGGTCATCCCTGTCATAGATTGTAAAGTTCGTCTCATATCCCAGAAATTCTATATGCCTGCGTAAAATGCGCACACAGGTGGAATGGAAAGTGGATACCCAGATGCTGTCTGAACCATACTCCACCTGCGCATCCACCCTCTCCCGCATCTCCCCTGCCGCTTTGTTGGTAAAAGTAATGGCCATGATGTTCCACGGGTTTACTTCTTTTTCCTCAATTAAATGTGCAATCCGGTAGGTCAAAACCCTGGTCTTTCCAGAACCAGCTCCTGCCAAAACTAAAAGCGGTCCTTCTGTACAAAAAACCGCTTCTTTCTGCATTGGATTCAACAAATCATAATTTCCCATTCTTCTACTTATCCGTTCCTGTCTCACCCTTTATTTTGACTCCTCATATGCCTTCCGCACACATCTGGCCAGCTGGTCCGCACAGGAAGTCCCTTTCATCCCACAGGTATTCCCCTTAAAATATCCTTCGATCTGCTCCACCGTCATGCCGTCTATCACCTTGCTGATCGCCTTTAAGTTGCCGTTGCAGCCCTTGGTAAACTGAACATTGGTCACCACATTGCCGTTTAAATCAAAACAAATCTTACTGGAACATACACCCTGAGGTGTCATCTCACATCTCATCGAAATTTTCCTCCTTCTTCATGTATCAGCACGCAGCGTGACGCGCCATAACTTATCAAATCCGCCTATTCTGCCCATTATACAGAATCTTATTCTATATTTCAATGGATTTATGAGATTTTCTGTTACAGGGTTTTTGTTTCAGTTGTAACTATCGGTTGCTGGTGTCATGCCATGATGTTGGGGTCAAAAGATGTTTTGACCCCTATACTCCAGCATTTACAATATGTTCAATGGTCTCAAGCTCTTTCTCGGTAAACTCCAGGTTCTTTACCGCCTCCAGATTCTCCATAATCTGCTCCTTTTTGGAGGCTCCGATCAGGACACTGGTCACTGTCTTGTTCTGTAAAAGCCATGCCAGAGCCATCTGGGCCAGGCTCTGGCCTCTCTCCCGGGCCATGGCATTCAATCTCTGAATCTGCTCCATCCGCTCTCTGGACAAGGCGGATTCCTTCAGGAAACGATTGTCGCTGCCTATACGGCTGTCTTTCGGGATCCCGTTCAGATACCGCCCGGTGAGAAGGCCCTGGGCCAGCGGGCTGTAGCAGATCAACCCTTTCTGCAGCTTTTCTGCCCCTTCCAGAAGGCCGTTGTCTTCAATTGTTCTAAAAAATATGGAATACTTATTTTGGCATATGATAAACGGAACCTTTCGTTCCCTAAGGATTCGTTCCGCCTTTTCCAAGGTAGGCCCGTCATAGTTGGACAACCCCACATACAGGGTTTTTCCACTGTTTACCGCCTGGGCCAAAGCCCCCATGGTCTCTTCCAGGGGTGTGTCCGGATCCATCCGATGATGGTAGAAAATGTCCACATAGTCAAGCCCCATGCGCTTCAAACTCTGATCCAGGCTGGCAAGCAGATATTTGCGGCTTCCCCAGTTTCCGTAAGGCCCCGGCCACATATCATATCCGGCCTTTGTGGCAATGATCATCTCATCCCGGTATGCACCCAATTCCTGTTTTAAAATCTTCCCAAAATTGATCTCCGCAGCGCCGGCAGGCGGACCATAGTTATTAGCCAAATCAAAATGGGTGATTCCGTGATCAAACGCCGTACAGCACAATTCCTTCATGGTCTGGAAAGGTGTAATATCGCCAAAATTATGCCACAATCCCAGCGAAAACGGCGGAAGCATCAGCCCGCTGTCTCCACAGCGATGATAGGCAATGGCCTCATATCGTTTCTCCGAAGCAGTATACATACATGTCCCTCCTAATAATATGTTTTACTTACCTTTGTTCTTCTACCAAAGCCCACAGACAGGCGGCTACGGCCTCCTGGGCATTGACAGCCCTTGCATAATCCACATAAGCATCGTAATCCTTCTGTACACACAACCCATTGCATGCATCATTCACATTCAGGCAGCCGTCCGGGCCAAGCCACAGTTTTGTCCGCAATCCCCGATACCCCTTTTCTATGCATTCTTTAAACTCTGCCTCAGGCAGCCACTTTCTGCGGATCCCTTTTCCAAGGCAATAGAGAAACATAGCGCTTCCGGAGGTGTCGTGCCAATTCCTGTGCCATCTGGGCTTATCCACAACCTGATACCACAATCCAGCCTTTTTATCCTGCACCTTCGCCAAATCGACAGCCAGCTTTTGGAAAAGTTCCATGACATGCCGATATCCCGGATGCTCCTGGGGCAAAAGATCCAAAACCTCCACCAGGATCAGCCCATACCATCCCAGCCCTTCACTCCACACCTCCGGTGCCTTTCCTGTCACCGGATTGGCCCAGGATACCCTTGGATTCTCACTGTACCCATGATACAGAAGGCCGCTTTGATCCTTATTGCAGCAACGGTAAATGATATCCAGCTGACGTACCGCCTCCTCAAAACAAGACTCCCTGTCCCCTATATACGCTCCGTACCGTACCAGAAACATCAAGTTCATGAACACGCCGTCCACCCACATTTCACCTTCCAGATCTTTTGCATGCCAGAAACCGCCCATCCAGGTGCGTGGATAGGTATCGTACACCTTTTTTATGGAACTGCAGGCAACCCGATATCGCTCCTCTCTGGTCTCGGCATAGGCCCATACCAGCACAGAGCCTGCCATGATATCGTCCAGGCTGTTTCCTGTAAACCGATCAATCACGCCCTCCTCATCCACATGACCGCTACAATACCCAAGGGCATATCGGCGGTAATCCGGATTTTTTGTTTTTTCATACTCTTTGATAAATCCCCACAGCATAAATGCCTGGGGATATGTCCAGGATCGGTAAGGATATCCGTCTGGATCCGGATACCGTTTCCTAAGTGTATCCAGCAAAGCCTGTTTATAATCAAAGCTCACCCTATTGTTCTCCTTTCTTACACTTATGCAGATTTTCATTAGTCAATTCCATCTGTCTATACACACAATTCAAGAGGAATCCGAAAGGTGATACATGTCCCCCTGCCCTGTCTGCTGATGATTCTTAAGGCGGCCGTCTCCCCATAATTTAAAACCAGCCTTCGGTTCACATTGGCAAGACCGATATTCCGGCTTTCTGGATCCGCCATATTCCTGTAGTTCTGCCTGATTTGCTCCTTTGACATCCCAATGCCAGTATCGGTCACTGTCACCCAAAGTTCTTCCTGCCGGATAAATGCTCTTACCTTGATATATCCGATCTCTTTCCTGGGCAGGATTCCATGAGAGATACTGTTCTCCACCAGAGGCTGCAGAATCATCTTGGGCACATAGACTGCCATGGCCTCCTCTTCCACCTCGCAATAAAAGACCAGGGAATCCCTGAACCGAAATTTCTGGATTCCGGCATATTTTTTCAACTTCTCCAGTTCCTCCTCCAACGTAACCAGATGATTGCCAGGATTCAGCGCAAACTGCAGGATGGCAGAAAGTTCGTCCATTACGCTGTTGACCTGCCGATACCCTCCCAGTTGCTTCTGTATCTCAAAATTAAGAGCCTGAAGGGTGTTGAACAAAAAGTGAGGGCTGATCTGCAGCTGGAGGGCCGCCATCTCTGCGCTTTCTTTTTTAAGCTTCTGTTGTTCCAGCTGACTTTTTAAAAACGTGGTATTCAAAAAGAATTTTACCACGTTCATCAGTACCAGATCGTATTCATCCTCTGCCGCTTCTTTATTCTCTCCCGGATAAATTCCGTTTTCCGCATCCGCAAACAACTTTAAAACCTGGTTAATATGGGAAAAGGATTCCTTGGTGAGTAAATAACAGATCAGTATGATAACCAGAATTTCTACAAGCAAAAGCATTCCGATCCAGATACCAATCATCATAAACCTGTCCAGGAAGCTTCCGGAAGAAATCATGGAAACGTAGGTTAATCCATACTCTCCATCCTGAATTGTACTGACGCAATGCAACGTCTGCCCCATCCAAATCCATCTTGCCTCCAGCGGCTGATCCCCATATTTTTTCAGTTCCCTGTTAAGTGTTCCAAGCTCCTCCCCGGTCAGGCTCCCGTCTTTCGGAACAGTGATTACCGTATCCCCCCTGGCGTTGATAATAAAAAGAATTTCATTTTTGTCCGGCAGGTTCTTCAGCTTATCAAAGAAATCCTGATAGTTGATATTAACCACAAAACTGCCGTTGGTGGTAGGCATCTTATCGTATACGCTGATATATTCTCTTGTATCAAACGGATTGAACCGTACCTGGCGGTATTCCGTAAATTTTCCGGCACTTACATCCATAGTCTGCAGCGTCCTGTACCAATCCGTATCCGCATAGGTACTTAGGCTCATCATTCCGTCCTTGGAACTATAAAATTCCTCATACCCGTCAATCTGAAAATACGTACTGCTGATGTACGGATGGGTATTGATAGTGGTCTGAATCAGCTTCAGCGTATTGTATACATAGGTATGCTCTGTATAGCTAATCTCACTGCGGGACAAAAGCTTGCGCATGCCAAGGCTGAAGGTAGGATTCACCAGCACAAGATTGTAAGGATAGACCGCATCCCGAAACAGAGTCTCCACACCTTCATACATGCCCTCCACGGAACGCTTTGTCTTTTTCCCGATACTGTCGGAATGGGAGTAAACCACATACACCAGGCAGCAAATCATCAGAAACGCAGTGGGAATCATAAACAACTGAATGTATCTGCGCAGCCTCCGAAAGAAAAATTTTTTCATCATATGATCTGTCCCTCTTCTCCGCCGCCAAGATGCTTCTTCCGATATTCCTGAGGCGTAATTCCGTAATAGGACTTAAACGCCCTGGAAAAATTCTTCGGATTTTCATATCCGATCAGGGAGGCGATCTGATACTGCCGGATAGCGGGATCTTTAAGCAGTTCGCAGGCCCTCTTCATTTTCTTGTTTTGTACATAATCGCTGAAGCTGATTCCCTGGTTCTCCTTAAACAGAACAGACAAATATTTGGGAGACAGATAGACCGTCCGGGAAGCTTCCTCCAAAGAGCAATCCGAAATATGTTCATCGATATACGAAAGGACTTTCGGGATCGGATTTTGTTTGATCTCTAAAACAGCCTCCCTGGGTATCTCCTTGGGCGCATATTCTATATCCAGCACCTTTTTTAACCGCTCAAAACAGTCTACCAATTCCTGATATTTTACTGGTTTCAAAAGATAATCGAATACATCATATTTGATGGCAGAACGTGCATATGCAAAATCTTCATAACTGCTGAAGAAAATCACCTTGATGTTTCTGGACTTGGCTGCCTTTGCCACTTCAATCCCATCCATCACAGGCATCCTGATATCTGTGAGAACTACATGGACATCCTCATGGTTTTTCAGATACTCCATAATCTCCATACCATTCGAGAAATCCGCCGCCACAGTAAACCCCAGATTCTCCCACGGAAAAAGATGAAGTAGTCCATCCCGGATAATAGTCTCATCATCTGCAACTATGATCTTGTATAATTCTGCCATCCCCTCTTACCTCATTACTGAAAAAGAATCTACAAAAATTATAATTCCTCTTTCACCAATTCTCAAGTTCTTTTAACTCCCTGCGGCAATCTTCCACAAACTCGTCTATACGCCAGAGAGAGAACAGGTAGGAGTCTGCGATCTCCCCTCGTTCAATTCTCTGTTTGTACTCCAGCAAAGCAGTCATGGCCTCCTCTGCCTTCTTATGATTCTCCAGTTCTGGCTTCCTGCGCTGAATAAGCAGGCGCATATATGCCTCATACTGGAATCCATGGATAGTTATCCATGTCTTAAGCACGTCAAAGCGCTGTCTTAAGTCCTCATAGTCCTTCTGTTCCAAAACCTCTCTGAGACCTTCTACTTTCTGCAAAGCCTGATGAACCAGCTGGATTGCCTCCTCATGGACTTCCCTGTTCCTCCTCAGAATCTTTCCCCCTGGGCAGACAAACAGATCATATATAGTCTGCTTATTCTCCGGCGTGGGACACCATTTCATCAGAGCCTTGCCGTAGTTGTACAGCCGGGATTCCAGGTTCTGGAATGTCTGTATATGAGAGTGGTCATTGGTACGGATTCCAAATTCAAAGAAGGTCATCTGTACTGCCTTGTATCCATTTCTCAATGCCGCTGCCAGTAGTTCCTGCCTATCCTCACTCTCCAGACCATATTTCTGAAGGAGCCATTCATGCCACAGTTCTTCCGTCCCCCTGCCTGGATCATCCGCCATCTTCATCAGGGCATACAGATTTACCTCGTTAGGTGTGTCCAGCGCACTGCATCCATCCCATATAGGCCGCATGGTGACCCGCTTTAAGTTGGGTGTTGCCGCCAGTGCATCTCGGATCCTCTCCTCCATAATCTCCGGAAAGCAGCAGGGAACCAGCCCTAAGCCGTGATATTCCATACCGCAGCAAAATACCAGCCCGTGATTCAGGTGGGGAAGAAGACCGATAAGCTTAGGCTGCGGCAGTGCCGGATTAAAATCACCGGTGGTATAATTATGCTCCAGCGTAAGGGGCAGATCGGATGGAAAATTTTTTAACGCCTCATACAGGATCTCTTCCTGGTAAGGAAACCACGCATGGGTAAGTAGCAGAAATGATTTTCCGTTGTCTTTACATGCTTTTGTCATGGCCATCAGCATCATCCTTATGTGATCCCCGAAGCTTAAATAAGGATAAGACAGATCCTCCGGTCCCTTTTTCCCATTCCCCTCATCTGCCAGAGCCTTCTCACTTAAGTCTGAGCCATAATGAAACGGCTTAAAAAAATTATCACAGTGAAGTACATTCTTGGACTCAAAGAAATAAACCCCCATCTCATCTAAATCCGGAAAACGTTTGAACATGCCATCCACCATGTCATACAGAAGCTGCCAGAACATACCGTTATGAAGATTTTTCATCTCAGGATAAGCATCCAAAATACACGTAAGCGGCGCAAAATCCCCGATCATATGGCAAACCTTTTTCCCATACCTTTTGCACAGGGCAATCCCTTCGTCCAGAAGGGCATTGCCCTTTTCATCAATCACATTTCCTGCCTTTCCGTACTTCTCCGGAACATAGTGGTCAAACAGATTTCCACTGTGAAACTGTACCCAGTCAAAGGAGCTGTTCCACTCCGATTCCTTCCTAAAATAATCTTCCAGGACATTCAGCTTGCTTGCCGCGGCATGGGTCTTATGCATGTCCGCAAAAAACAGAAGCATTTTCTCCAGTTTCTTATCTTGATTTCTGTTTTCCCATTCAGGAGCAATATTCCATAAAATGGTCTCGTTATTCATTCCGTTTTCTCCTTGTATTCTACATGTTTTAACCTTTTATACCGCTGGTAGCAATCCCTTCCGCAAAATATTTCTGGGAGCAGAAGAAGATAATGACACAGGGAATGATGGAGATTGTGGACATGGCCATAATGGGTCCCCACACAATCCCGGAAGTTGCATCCATCCCCAGTTTCAACCCCTGCATCACATTGTATTTGCTGACGCTATTGATAAAAATAAGCGGATTAAAATAATCATTCCAGGACCAGATAAACTGGAACACCGCCATGGAAGTTAAGCAAGGCTTGGACAGAGGAAGGATAATCCGTATGAAAATCCCTAAGGTCGAGCATCCGTCCACAAACGCCGCATCATCCAGGCTTCTGGGGATCCCTCTGATAAACTGCACCATAGAAAAGATAAAGAATGAACTGCATGCCAGCATGGCAGGTGCATAAAATGGGATATAGGT
>JAETTS010000077.1 GCA_021769025.1 Enterocloster bolteae | reverse complement strand
GGCCCCATGTTCTATTAAACATTCTATGTTGTACCACACAGTATTATCCGCTATTTTAACGCCTTCAAAATCCTGTCAATATCTGCCTTTTTTCCTATGGCCATCAGATGCTCATCTCCCTTAATCACATAGTCCGGCGAGGGCATCAGCTTGGCTTTTCCTTCCCGTTTTGTTCCCAGAATACTGATATTGTGCCTGTTGCGTATCCCGGATTCTTTCAGGCTCTTTCCCACCCACTGTGGAAGCGGCGGAATCTCGTAGATGGAATACTCGTCTGTCAGTTCAATGTAGTCAAACACATGGTTAGCACTGTGGCGTACCGCCAGTTTTTCTGCAATATCACGATCCGGATAGATCACCTCATCTGCACCGTTCCGCAATAAAAACTTCGCATGGATATCCCTGTTGGCTTTACTGATTACGTACCGTCCTCCCAGTTCTTTCACCAGGCTGGTTATCTCCAGGCTGCTTTGAAAATTCGTCCCAATGCAAATAAAGATAAGATCAAAGTTGGCGATCCCCAAGCTGTTTAATACACTCTCATTGGTACAGTCACCGATCTTAGCGCTGACTACAAGGGGAAGCATCTCCTCAAGATTTTCCTCTACTTCGTCGATGATCATAATCTGATTGCCTAACTCCGCCAGATTCTTGCACAGATGGCGGCCAAATCTTCCCATACCGATGATTAAGATTGATTTCATATTGAATTCTCCTCTCCTGGTTTTGTATATGGAATGCGTTGTTATTCTTATCCCACGCTGATGGTCTCCACCGGATTCTTCACGTGGGCGGCCCGTTTCTGGCGGGTAAATGCCAGTGCAAAGGACATGCTGCCAATTCTTCCGCAGTACATCAAAAATGCTACCAGAAGCCGGGATAAAGGCAGTAAGTCCCTGGTAATTCCGGTGGTCATTCCAACGGTTCCTATGGCTGAAAACGTCTCAAACAGAGTATCCGCCAGGGACAACGGCTGGATGGCCATCACAGCCAGGGATACCGCCAGAGCCAGCGCCAGATTGATGGTACAGATGGCCCCGGCCCGTTTGACTGCCTCCTCCTCCAGTCTTCTTCCAAAAATGTCAATGCTGTAAGAACGCTTCACATTGGAATGAATGTAGAGAAGCAGTACCATAATCGTAGTGGTTTTCACTCCGCCTGCTGTGGAACCAGGGCTTCCACCGATGAACATCAGGATAAGGGTCAGAAGCTTGCTCCCGTCAGACAGGGCCGCTGTATCCACCGTGTTAAACCCTGCTGTTCTGGCTGTCACAGAACTGAACAGGGAAGTTAAGATCTTTCCACTGGCATTCATATCCGCAATCAGGGCATTCCTCTCCAGAAGATAGAACAGGCCCCCACCCCCAAATACCAGGATCATCGTGGTGAGAAGCACCACCTTGGTCTGGAGAAGGTATTTTCTCACATGCCATTTGTTCCGGTATATATCATCCCACACGATAAATCCGATTCCGCCTATAATGATCAGCAACATGATTACCAGGTTGACCAGCCAATCGTCATAGTAAGCGGAAAGGGAATTGTAGGGCTGCTGATGTCCCATCAAGTCAAATCCTGCGTTGCAGAATGCTGACACTGCATGAAAAATACTGTAGAAAATACCTTTGAGCCATCCATATTGAGGCACAAACCGAATGGATAAAAGTACCGCCCCTGTTCCCTCGAAGATACAGGTTCCCAGGACAATCCGTTTGGCCAGCCTGACTATGCCTCCGATCTTAAGGGCGCTGGTACTCTCCTGCATAAGCCCCCTCTGCCTCAAGCCAATCTTCCTTCTGAGAACAATGGACACAAACACGCCGATGGTAATAAATCCCAGGCCACCAATCTGGATCAGGCAGATGATAACGATCTGCCCAAACAGAGTCCACTGGCTCCATGTGTCTGCTACCACCAGCCCAGTCACGCAGGATGCGCTGGTAGCAGTGAATAAGGCATCAATCAACCCCAGGCTCTCACCCGACCGGTTGGCAATGGGCAGCATCAGAAGCCCTGTTCCAATCAGGATCAAAATAAAAAATCCGTATGCAATGTACTGAGTCTGAGATAACAGATGCCTCCTTTTCAGTCTTCCGGAACCCATTTTCTGCTCCATAATCCCTATCCCTCCCCCATATCGTATTGGTTTTGATTCCTCCGCCAACATCTGACGGCCTCAACGCTTAGATTTATCTTCTTTCAGAATGTACCAGCCGCCCCAGTGCCTCTGTCCCCATAAACAACAAAAAGGCTGCCAGATTCACTAAAACCACAGTAGCCCCTGCCGGCGTAGAGAACCTGTAAGAAGCCGCCATCCCAATACAGAAGCAGACTACGGAGAGAATGCCTGAGGACCACACCACACCGCGAAAGCTTTTGAATACTCTCATGGAAGTCAAAGCTGGAAATATAATCAGGCTGGAGATCAGCATCGCCCCCATCATCCGCATTCCCAGGACTATGGTCACCGCCGTTAGCACTGCGATCAGCACATTGTACCAAGATACCTTGACACCTGTTGCCCTGGCAAAATTTTCATCAAACGTAACAGCAAATATCTTATTGTAACATAACAGAAAAAGCCCAAAGACCACTCCGCAAAGACAGATCGCTAGCCCTACATCCCAGGGGCTCATGGCCAAAATACTGCCGAACATATAGCTGCTGATATCCGTAGTCATCCCGGTTGTCAGGGATGTAGCCGTGATTCCCACAGCCAGGGCGCTGGCGGAAATCATAGCAATGGCCGCATCGCTTCTCAATTTTCCCTTTTCCGTAATCCGAAGCAGGAAAAATGCGGCTAATATCACAACGGGAATGGAGACTTTTAATGGGGACCAACCCAGGGCCAGGGCAATGGATAACGCTCCGAATGACACATGGGACAACCCATCTCCGATCATGGAGTACCGCTTCAACACCAGGCTTACTCCCAACAAAGAGGCGCACAGGGACACCAAGGCTCCTCCCAACAAGGCCCTTACCAAAAATGGGTAGGACAGCATCTCTATAATCAGGTCTATCATCCTGTCTCACCTCCCAAAAACAGCCTTCCTGCCTGGCTGGCTTTATAGTCTTTTGTGGTTCCATAGAACACAACACGCTGTTTTAGGTGAAGAATCTTACTGGCCTGTTCCACCACGCTTGCCACATCATGGGTAACCATAAGGACAGCCACGTGCTCTTCCTTGTTCAGCTTACGAATCAGACGGTAAAAATCCTGAATAGCCCAAGGATCCAGGCCGGTTACCGGTTCATCTAAGATGAGAAGCTGTCTGGTGGCACACAGTGCCCTGGCTATGAGGACTCTCTGTTGCTGCCCTCCAGACAGTTCCCGGTAGCAACGCCCCTTCAAATCCGCGATTCCCAGCTGTTCCATATGATCCATAGCCAGTTTTTTCTCTTTCTTTGAATAAAAGGGCCGATTCCCTCTCCTACTTAAACAGCCAGAGATCACCACCTCATAGACCGTGGCCGGAAAATCCCTCTGAGCTGCTGTCTGTTGGGGCAGATAACCGATGCCAGTCCGTCTCAGTTCCCCACTCATATCCAGGACTCCTGCAGTCGGCTTCAAAAGCCCTAAGAGCCCCTTAATCAATGTGCTCTTTCCGGAACCATTCTCTCCTACAATGCACAGATAGTCCCCCTCATTGATTTCCATTGTCAAGTCAATAACCGCGTCATGGTTCTCATATCCAAAATCTACATGGCTGCATGTGATCAGTGCGCTCATTCATCCAATCCTTTTCTCAAATTCTCTGCATTCTGCATCATCAGATCCACATACGTTACCCCGGAGTCAAACTCTCTTCTGGTTACACTGTGGCAGGAGTGCAGAAGCATAACCTTGGCCCCTGTCTCCTCCCCGATAATCTCCGAAACCCGGTGGCTGGAAAGTTCCAGAAAGTATACTGCCGGAATCTTCTCATCCCTCACTTTGTCAATCAGGTAAGCGATGGTTCTGGCACTGGGCTCCGTATCCGTACTGCAACCTGAAAATGCGGCACGATAGTCGAATCCGTATTCCTTAGCCAGATACCGGAATGGGAACTTATCTCCCACCACAATCACATTCCTCTTTCGGTTCTCTGCCACCTGTAAAAACATCTGATGGACATGTTCCAGCTTCTCCAGGTAAGCATCTCGGCTGGCTTCATATTCCTTCCTGTTTTCCGGATCAGCCTGGGCCAGGGCCTGGGTTATAACCTTAGTAAATCCCATAGCATTGACAGGTGACGTCCATATATGTTCATCATATTCGATTTCATGGTCTTCCGTATCTTCCCCATGGCTGCCATACATGGTGCCATTGTTCTCCTGGCCGCCGTGGCTGTTCCTCTCCTGCATATCGTCACCCTGTTCCTGTTCGTGGCTCTCATGATCGTGCCCCTCATGATTATGCCCTTTATCTTCCATCCCTTCCACGACCTCTTCCTCCACTACATCCACGTAATCCATCATGGTAAGGATGGTCATGTGGGAAGTGTCCAAAGCTTCCATGACCTGGCTGACCCAATGTTCCATAGCACCGCCGTTGCAAATTAAGATATCCGCCTCCTGAATCATACGCATATCCGCCGGTGTCGGCTCAAAAGAATGGCTGTCCATTCCTGCTGGCACCACCATGTCAAGCTCTATCTTATCTCCTGCAATCTGTCTGGCAAAATCATAATAGGGAAACAGGGTAGTGACAACCTTCAATTTGGGGAAAGATTCCTTATCTGACCCAGGCTTTTCTTCCTTAATCCTGCTTTCGCCCTGTACCCGCTTCCCTTCTTCCGTCTTCCCTTTTCCCGCACAGCCTGCACCTGTACCCACGCACAATATCCCTATCAGAATCCAGGCGCAAGCTTTCTTCCATCTCACCATATATGCCTCCATTACTAATTTTTTAAGTATAGCACAATCCTTTTAGGAAAAACAAGGGTTATGGTTTCATTTATGTAAAGAAAATTTTGATGCATTTTCCCTCATCTTGTGATACACTAAAAGACAGTGAAATAAATACAGGGGATAAATTCTTATGGCAAAAATAGGCTTTGACAATGAAAAATACCGGATTCTTCAATCAGAGCACATCCGGGACCGGATCAATCAATTCGGAGATAAGCTTTACTTGGAATTTGGCGGAAAACTATTTGACGATTATCATGCTTCCCGGGTTTTGCCTGGCTTTGCGCCAGACAGCAAGCTTCAGATGTTAATGCAGCTGGCGGATCAGTCGGAGATCGTCATCGTCATCAATGCGGCGGATATCGAAAAAAATAAAATCCGTTACGATTTGGGCATCACCTATGATGTGGATGTCCTTCGTCTCATCCAGTCGTTTCGCGATAAAGGGCTATACGTGGGAAGCGTGGTCATTACCCAGTATACCGGTCAGTCTGCGGCCGATATCTTTAAAACCAAGCTGGAACACATGGGGATCACAGTCTACCGTCATTACCGGATCGATGGATATCCCAACAATGTATCTCACATTATCAGTGAAGAGGGATTTGGCAAAAATGACTATATAGAAACCACCAGGCCTTTGGTTATCGTCACTGCCCCAGGTCCGGGAAGCGGCAAGATGGCCACTTGCCTGTCTCAACTTTACCATGAAAACAGGCGGAATATCCAGGCAGGTTATGCCAAATTCGAGACCTTCCCGATCTGGAACCTGCCTCTCAAGCATCCGGTCAATCTGGCCTATGAGGCCGCCACCGCCGACTTAAACGATGTCAACATGATTGACCCGTTTCACCTGGAAGCCTACGGGGAAACCACGGTAAACTACAATCGTGATGTGGAGATCTTTCCTGTGTTAAATGCGATTTTCGAGGGAATCTACGGAAGCAGCCCGTATAAATCTCCTACTGATATGGGAGTCAACATGGTAGGAAACTGTATTATTGACGATGAAGCCTGCCAGGAAGCTTCCAAGCAGGAGATCATCCGCCGCTATTACCATGCCTTAAATCGTATGGCCAAAAACTCCAATCCCGAAGGAGAAGTATACAAGATTGAGCTTCTGATGAAGCAGGCGAAGATTTCTCCGAACTTCCGAAAAGTGGTTGGAGTCGCCAAGGAGAAGGCTTCCCTCAACCACTCTCCCGCCGCTGCTATGGAACTTCCAGACGGTCGGATTGTCACCGGCAAGACCAGCGACCTCCTTGGCTGCTCGGCTGCCCTGCTTTTGAATGCGGTAAAGACATTGGGACAGATTCCAGATGACATCCATCTGATTGCTCCCTCCTTCATTGAGCCCATTCAGAAGCTGAAGATCGGCTATTTAGGCAGCAAGAATCCCAGACTTCATACAGACGAAGTGCTGATCGCCCTTTCCATGTGTGCTGCCACGGATATCCATGCCCAGAAAGCCCTGGATCAGCTTTCCAAGCTAAAAGGCTGCCAGGCCCATACCTCTGTGATCTTGTCTCGGGTGGATATCAGCTGTTTCCAGAAATTAGGCGTGAACTTAACTTCAGAGCCAATTTACGAACATGCCAAGATTTATCATTGACGTATTGCCTGGTTCGTTAGTAATTATTGACAGTTTCTTATCCTATATGGGATATATCAGATTGGGTACAATAATCCTATGATTTATATATGTGCTCTCAAAACGTTCTTACATTGCTTTTATAAGATTTTGAGAGCACATAACATTCAAAGGAGGCCTACTATGATATTATCCCTGACTGCATATATCGTTATTCCCATCTATACAATCTTGTTTGTAAGCGGTACCAACTGGCTGACATCCAATCTGTCTGTCATTGGCAATTGGCCGAACCGGCAGATGGCTTTTTTCTTCCTTGGCCTGATCATCGGCCTTTACTATCACTGTATTCTGGGTCGCCTTCTCTCCAACCTTGCCCGTCACAAAACAGAGTCCCTTCTGCTTCACACAGCCCTGGCCCTTCTGGTAGCTGCTGTCTCCACGCCCTATTTGCCCTCCCAAGTGCCGTTTCAGTCCTTCCTTCATGTGGCATTTGCATTTGTGTCCTCTATCCTTGTCCTGATATGCCTTTACCTAACCTTCTGGAAGCTGTCTTCTCTGTCCCAAAGGGTGCGCAATCGGATGAGGCGCTACCGCCTGTGGCTGATTTTTATTACTATTTTAAGCGGCATCCTTCTTTTCATCGCAGGCATTGTCAGCAGCGCCCTGGAAATCTTTTTCATCATCTCCACCACCATCCTGCTTCAAAGGCTTTACGAACAATTTCCTTGCTTTTTTCACAATTCTGTTTACAATAGAAGATAAGTTGGAAAAAGGAGGTATTTCACTATGAATCCAGTTATAGAAACAATCATGACAAGAAGAAGTGTCCGGGCATTTCAGGAAAAAGAAATTCCTGCCCAGGAGTTGGAACAGATCTTAGAAGCCGCCAGATATGCGCCCAGCGGCATGGGAAGGCAGACCTGGAAATTTACGGCCGTGGTAGACCCTGAGAAGATTCAAACGCTGGCTGCAGCCATCTCATCAGAACTGAACCGCACCAATTACGATATGTACCACCCCCAGGTTCTCATCCTTCCATCCAATGAGGCGGACAGTCCCTTTGGCAGAGAAGACAACGCCTGCGCTCTGGAGAATATCTTTCTGGCTGCATGGTCCTTCGGCATCGGCTCTGTCTGGATCAACCAGCTGCAGACCATCTGCCACCGGCCGTCTATCCGAAGCATCTTAACCCAATGGGGCATTCCCGAAAACCATGTGGTATACGGTATGGCGGCACTGGGATATCCTGCCTCCTCCGAGAAGAAGGCTGTAGAAAAAATCGGGAAGGTGGCTGTTATAAAATAATAACCCATAAAATGGACTGACTGCCAGAAACCAGGCCGCCCTGCTTGGGCGGCCTGGTTTCTATACAGCCGGGATTCCCTCTGCCTCTTTGTCGCTCCCGGCTTCCTCTGCAATCCCTTTGCACTCATGGAAAATCCTCATGAACTCTTTACCGGTAATGGTCTCCTTCTCAATCAGGAATTCCGCTATCTTATCCATAATATCCCGGTTCTCACTCAACAGCTTTTTCGCCTCCTCATAGGCGTTTTTCAACATGGACATAACTTCCTGATCCACTTCAGCCGCAGTAGCTTCCCCACAGTTTAATACCATACGTCCACTTAAGTATTGATCCTCCTGGGTGGCCAGTCCGATCAATCCAAATTTCTTTGACATGCCATACTGGGTCACCATCGCCCTGGCAATCCTGGTGGCCTTCTCAATATCGTTGGAAGCCCCTGTAGTAACAGTCTCAAACACCAATTCCTCTGCTGCCCGTCCTCCCAAGCATCCAGTCAGCATAGCCTGAAGCTCCTTCTCTGTATTCAGATACTTCTCTTCCTCTGGCACCTGCATCACATAGCCCAGCGCTCCCATAGTTCTTGGCACAATGGTAATCTTCTGTACAGGTTCCGCATCCTTCTGTAAGGCGCTGACCAACGCATGGCCTACCTCGTGGTAAGAGACAATCCGCCTCTCCTCCTTGCTGAGAATCCGATCCTTCTTCTCCTTGCCTACCAAGACCACTTCCACAGCTTCAAACAGATCTCTCTGATTGACCGCTTTCCGCCCGTTCTTCACTGCCAAAATCGCAGCCTCATTGATCATATTCGCCAGGTCGGAACCTACAGCACCGGAAGTCGCCAGCGCAATGGCATCCAGATCTACGGTCTCATCCAAAGACACATTCTGGGCATGTACTTTTAAAATATTTACCCGTCCTTTTAAATCTGGCTTATCTACAATGATTCTCCGGTCAAAACGGCCGGGGCGCAGAAGCGCCGGATCCAGAATCTCCGGACGGTTGGTGGCAGCCAGAACCAAAAGACCTTTGGAGGAGTCGAAACCATCCATCTCGGAAAGCAACTGATTTAAAGTCTGCTCCCTCTCATCGTTGCCTCCTCCATATCGGGAATCACGGCTTTTGCCGATAGCGTCTACCTCATCGATAAAAATGATACACGGCGCATTCTCCTGAGCCTGTTTGAACAAGTCACGAACTCGGGAGGCGCCTACACCTACAAACATCTCCACAAAATCTGAGCCGGAGAGAGAATAGAAAGGCACATGAGCCTCCCCTGCCACTGCCTTGGCAAGCAGCGTCTTACCGGTTCCCGGAGGGCCCACCAGCAGCGCTCCCTTTGGCAATTTTGCGCCGATATGGGTATATTTTCCAGGATTGTGCAGGAAATCGACGATTTCCACCAGGGATTCCTTGGCCTCGTCCTGCCCTGCCACATCTTTGAAAGTGACTCCAGTTTCCTTTT
>JAETTS010000076.1 GCA_021769025.1 Enterocloster bolteae | reverse complement strand
ATTCCCATTACCGTGGGAGGCGGCAACATTATCTATCTGGAGGATGTGGCCAATGTCTATCCGGCTTTGGAAGAGGCTGGCGGCATTGGGCGGTACGATGGCCGGGATACCATTTCCCTTCAGATCAAAAAGCAACAGAGAAGCAGCGATGTGGAAGTGTCCCGGGATGCTATGAGAGTGGCGGAGCATTTAAAAGCGGCTGATGATCATCTGGAGATGGTTGTGGTGGATGACAACAGTGATATGATAAAGTCTTCCTTAAAATCCGTACTGCAAACCATGGCAATGGCTGTTTTGGTCTCTATGGTAATTATTTTCCTGTTCTTCGGGGATTTGAAGGCATCCTTGATTGTAGGCACCTCTATTCCCATTTCTATTCTGGCTGCTTTGATTTCTATGAGCGCTATGGGATTTTCTTTAAATGTAATTACCCTAAGCAGCCTGGTGCTGGGAGTGGGTATGATGGTAGATAATTCTATTGTAGTGTTGGAAAGCTGCTTTCGGTCGACTAAGGGCGTAGGATTTCGGGAATATACGGATGCGGCACTGAAGGGAAGTGCAACGGTACTTCAGTCTGTGGTTGGCGGAACATTGACAACCTGCGTGGTGTTCCTGCCGTTAGCTTTTCTGGCAGGCATGTCCGGGCAGATGTTTAAACCCCTGGGATTTACTATCGTGTTCTGTATGCTGGCTTCCTTAATTTCCGCTATGACCATTGTGCCTTTGTGCTATACCATGTACCGCCCAAAAGAGAAGGAGCATGCGCCTCTGTCCAGTATGATTACAGGGCTTCAGAACGGATATCGGAGCATTATGAAGGTTCTTCTGCCTAAGAAAAAGACGGTTATCTTTGTCTCTGTTGTGTTTTTGGTACTGTCTATCCTTATGGCTACGCAACTTGGAATGGAACTGATCTCCTCGGCGGATGAGAGAACCATCGCTGTGTCGGTTGAGACAAAGCCTGGCCTTAGGATTGAGGAGGTTGACCAGATCATACAGAAAGTGGAACAGGTGGTGACTGCTGATGAGAAGGTAGATTCCTACATGCTTTCCTACGGTTCCAGCGGATTGAGCATGGGAGGGTCAGGAGCCACATTGACAGCCTATTTATCAAAGGAATGCAAACTGGAGACAGAAGAGGTGATCCGGCTGTGGAAGCCTTTGATGGCGCAGATTCCGGACTGTGACATCACCATGGAAGCCAGCAGCATGATGGGAAGCATGATGATGACTACTGATGGTTTCCAGGTTATCCTGGAAAGTACACAATATGACAGCTTAAAAGAAGCTTCCGATCAGATTGTCAAACAGCTTACGGACCGTGGGGAAGTAACCAGAGTCCATTCTACGTTGGAGAACGCAGCGCCGGTGATCAAGATTGACATTGATCCAATTCAGGCTTCGGCGGAGGGGCTTTCCCCGGTTCAGACAGCAGGAATGATCAACACAATGCTAAGCGGGACGGAAGCAACGACCTTGGAAGTAAACGGCAATGAGATCAGCGTCATGGTTGAATATCCTGAGGGGGAATACGCCACGCTGGATCAGGTAAAGGGGATTGTGATTCCTACAGCAACCGGTGCCTCGGTGGCATTAGCCGATATTGCAGAGGTGAAATTCCAGGATAGCCCGTTAAGTATCACCCGTTCCAATAAACAGTATCAGGTTACTGTTTCCGGTGACTATACGGATATGGTGGATACAAGGGATCGGAAAGCTGTAGAGCAGATGAAAAATACTTTGATGCAGCAGGTGGTAACTCCTTCTCTGTCCGCAGATATTACCATTGCCCAGAGTGCGGTAGATGAGAGCATGGTGGAGGAATTGGGAGCGTTGCTACAGGCCGTATTGATTGCCGCCTTCCTGGTATTTGTTGTCATGGCCGCCCAGTTTGAGTCGCCGAAGTTTTCCCTGATGGTCATGACGACCATTCCATTTTCCCTGATCGGTTCCTTCGGCCTTCTGTTTCTGGCGGATGTGTCCATCAGTATGCCTTCCATGCTGGGATTTCTCATGCTGGTAGGAACTGTGGTTAACAATGGTATTCTCTACGTGGATACGGTGAACCAGTATCGTCAGGAGATGGATATGAACACAGCATTGATTGAGGCAGGCACTACTCGTTTAAGGCCGATTCTCATGACGACATTGACTACGATTGTGGCGATGATCCCCATGTGTCTTGCATACGGCGATGCGGGAGAGATGATGCAGGGGTTGGCATTGGTGGATGTGGGAGGCCTGGTTGCCTCTACGGTTTTGGCACTGTTGATGCTTCCCGCCTACTATTCTGTTATGAGCTATAAAAAGAAGGAAAAGTCCATTGTGGATTAAAAGCGGCGCGACGCGTGCCGATACCTGATAGGAAATAAGGAGAGATAGAAATGAGGAGAAGAAAAAGGGTAGGAGTTTTGTCACTTTGTGTGGGTACCATGTTAAGCCTTCAGGCTCCCTTGACAGGTCTGGCGGCAAGCCCGGAATTTGCCCGCTCTGCAGAAGAGTGGGAGCGGCTGAGAGACAATGTGCTGGAATATGAGGAACTGGAGGATCTGATTCACGAGTATAATGTGACGACCCAGAATAATCAGTACACCGCCAGTTCCATGGGATCGGATGTGAAGCTGAGTGAACTGGTGGGAGAAAAGCTGGAAAGCGCTCAGAAACTGTATGATGATGCATCCAATGCTACGACAGAGGCTGGGCGGATCATCGCGGAGTTTGACGCAAGAAACCAAGAACTTAGTGTTTTAAGAACCTATGATGGAATGGAGGATTCCGATTCCGTCAGATGGAAGAATGCAAGGACAGAGGGACTTCTGGTGCAGGAGGCCCAGAATACGATGAATTCATACTATCAGCTGAAACAGCAGCTGATCGCAGCGGAAAAAGGAAAAGAGCTTCTGGAGGCCCAGCTTCACTCGGTGCAGACGCGCATGTCTGTCAATATGGCTACTCAGGCGGAAGTCTTGGCTGCCCAGCAAAGCCTTCAAAACAGCGAGGCTCAGATTCTCTCTCTGAACAGTGAGATTGAATCCGCCAGACAGAAACTGATCATCATGACCGGATGGAAGCAGGGGGAAAACCCAGAGATCCGGGAGATACCAGAAGTGGATCCTGGCAGAATAGCGGCAATGGACCTGAATCAGGATATCCAGACAGCCCTTGATAATGATTATCAGCTGAAGATGGATAAGCACAAGGAGGCGAGGGTTCCCAGCCAGGATTACCGAAAAGCGTATGGACTGACTGTCGCCACAGACAAGGAACAGATTGCAGCAGAATTAAACAATGCCTATCAGGCAGTGCAGCAGGCCAAGACAGCCTACGATGAAGCGGTTCTGGATCTGAATGTGGCGGCCAAAAACCTGGCGACAGCGTCCACCCAGTACAATCTGGGAAGCATCAGCCTTCTGGAATACCGCCAAAAAGACAGTGAACATGTGACAGCCCAAACCGGACTGGAGATCAAGAAACTGGAACTGCTGAAAGCAGTAGAGGCTTACGACTGGATTGTTAAAGGAGTGAGATAAGTGAGAGCAGGAAAGACAATAGCGGCTGTGGCATTAACTGGCTTGATTTCTTTGTCAGCAGTTTATCCGGCCTTTGCCATAGAGAAGCCGGATGGCATGGATGATATCACCTGGGCCAGGCTGCAGGACGGGATCATTGAATATGATGAGATTGAGAATCTGGTAGTTTATTTTAATCCTAGCTATCGCCAGGGAATTGAGCAGATGGATGCTGCCACGGGAATTCAACACATGGAGCAATCGGTCAGTGACTTGAAAAAGGAGATAAAGAACATAAAGGATGAAGCGGAATTTGCAAAAGAAGAGAACGATATGGCGCTCTATATGTACAATACTGCCCTTGCAGATTCCCTTGAGAAGAAGGCCCTAAAGCCATTTAATTCAGCAGTAAAGATAATGAACTCTCAGAAAAAGGATACGTTTCAGAGTATAAAACGGCAATTGACATCCGGAATCCAACAGTTAATGATCTCCTATCATATGCTTCTGGCTTCTAAGGAACTGACAGATACAGGCGTGGAACTGGCTGAGGCGGCACATCAGTCTACGATAACACAGAAGGGACTGGGGATGGCCACGGATACGGCAGTTCAAAATGCGGAAAAAGCATTGGTGTCGGCAAAAAAACAGCAGCAGTCGGTGGACAACAATCTCTTAAAGCTTCGCCAAAACTTAAGTATTATGACTGGCGGCTCCTATGATACGCCAGTGGAAGTCGGCGCGATTCCGGCTCCGGATCTTGGAAGGATTGAGACGATGAATCCAGAACTGGATATGGATACGGCAGTTATATACAATAGTGATGTTCAGGCGGCCATTCATCTGGATGAGCGGGCTCAGGCAAAGTACGACCTTAAGTATCTGACATTGGACGAGAGCAAGGGGAGACTGAAGACGAAGCTAGAGTCTCTCTATCAGACGGTTTTAGAGAATAAGACGGCTTATGAGGCAGCTCAGACGGCATTTGAGAGTGCCAGGATTACGATGAATGGGAATGACTTAAAGTATCAGATGGGAATGCTGGGGCGGTTGGAGTATCTGCAGGCAAAGCTGGGCTATCTGCAGCAGAAGATGACGTATGATATGGCGGTGCTGAATTTAAAGCAGGCTATTGAGAATTATGATTGGGCGTTGTATGGGGTGGTGGCGTTGGATTAAGTGGGGCGTTATATGAACAATGTCGTTAAGTTGAGAGAAGGGGTGTTTAACAAGTCGTGGAGGGTCCGCCCGAAGAGGGACTTATATTGTTTTCTCCCGGGCACGCTCGCGCTACGTGAAGAGCATAGCGGTACGTAAGGCACTAAAAGACAGTGCCTAAGTACCGATGGTCTTCAAGTACCCTGGAGAAAACAATATAAGTCCCTCTTCGGGCTACGCTATCTCATGCCCATGACATTAGTGGCAATAACTCCTTTTATGGGGAAGGGACCGTTGGGGGTATGGGAAGAGGATTACCATTTACTCATCTGTAATATTAATTCATTAATATTTGGCCATCAGAGATAACGTAGCCTGGAGAGGGCATCCTATTGTATTCTCCAGGGTACTTGAAGACCGTCGGTACTTAGACGCTGTCTTTTAGCGTCTTATGTACCGCTACGCTCTTCACGTAGCGCGAGCGTGCCCAGGAGAATACAATAGGATGCCCTTTCCAGGCGGCCCCTTTACGATTCCTCAAAAAACAAATCCTCACCAATTGACATTTTTTCATCCGAAGACGAAGAAGTACTGCTTATATCTGAAGAATCGCCAAGGAAAAAACTGCCTGCCAGTTCAGGAAGGAGAAAGCGAACCTTAAGTTTCTGGCTCCTTCGGTCAATCAGTCTTTCATAGTCTTCCCCAAGCAAATCCTGCAGTAATACTTTGGAGGAATCCGGGACAATGGCATGGGAAGCGTCTACGAAGCAAAGGCGTGGGTATAAGACACACCACCAGTTGCGCCCTCTGCCATCTCCCAGCCGTACTTCCACAGCATCATATGTCCCGGCCGGCAGGACGATGTCGCCATAGGCTTTGGTAGGGAAATAACTTTGGGTAAGGGCAATATCTGCTTGATAGGAATACCCCAGGGATTCCATATAAGATTCCGCAGAAGATTCCAGTTCATGTTTATGTTCTGATACATAACGGGAAAATCCTTCTTTGCTGTCCAGGTCCGTTTTTGACAGTTCATCCAGAAGGTAAGTCTTGACCATCAGCTTCAGCTCCTGGTCTTTTTTTGTATTGCTGTTGGCCAGCACGTGGAAACGAAGAATATCAGAAGAAATCCGTTGGGCCATGTTCTCCTCTTTTTGTCTGATCCATATCATAGAACAGAGGAATGCGAGAAGGAAACAGGTGACGGACAGAGTAAATTGTTTTTGATGTCTCATGTTCTAACCCCCTTTTTACGATTTCTAATTGTAATTGTAACCAGGTATGGTATAATTAAACACGCATATCAAAAAAGAAAGGCCGATTTGTTTTGAAGGAGAGGAAGATGAAACAGACAATTGTAGTACTTTTTGGCGGCCAGTCATCGGAACATGTGGTGTCTTGTATGTCGGCGGTCAATATTATTGAACAGATAGACACGGAAAAATATGAGATACTTTTAATTGGAATTACGGAAGAAGGGCGCTGGCTTTTCGTTCCTTCGATTGAGGATATTCGTTCTGGCAATTGGAGGAAGGCAGAGGCGGAGGCGGTTCTGCGTCCAGATGCCACGAAGAAATGCGTGGTCATAACCAGGGGCAGCCAGAGAGAAGAGATAAGCGTGGATGTGGTATTTCCGGTTCTCCATGGATTGTATGGGGAGGACGGTACGATTCAGGGGTTATTGGAATTGGCGAAGATTCCTTATGTGGGATGTGGTGTCCTGGCTTCTTCGGTTGCCATGGATAAGCTGAGCACCAAGATTCTTGTAGATGCCTTGGGAATCCGCCAGGCGGCTTATGTGCCGGTGATGCGCCGGGAATTGGAGGACATGTCCTCTGTGGTAAAGAAGATTGAAGAGACCCTTTCATATCCTGTGTTTGTAAAGCCTTCTATTGCAGGCTCGTCGGGTGGCGTGAACAAGGCGGAGAGCCGGGACGAACTTACAAATGCCTTCCTGGAGGCGGCAAAGCACGACAGGAGGATCCTGGTGGAGGAAGCCGTTGTAGGGCATGAGGTTGAGTGCTCGGTGTTCGGAGGCGGGAAGGAAGAGGTCATAGCTTCCGGAGTTGGCGAGATCCTGGCTGCTGCAGATTTTTACGATTTTGATTCCAAGTACTATAATGAGGAGTCCCGGACAGTGACGGATCCTAAGCTACCGGGAAATGCTGTGGAAGAGATCAGACAGAGCGCCATAGATATTTTCAAGGCCATAGACGGATACGGGTTGTCCCGGGTGGATTTCTTCGTGACCGGGGAAGGCCAAGTGGTGTTTAACGAGATTAACACTATGCCAGGCTTTACGGCTATCAGTATGTATCCCATGCTGTGGGAGGCCAGGGGAATCCATAAGGCAGAATTGGTGGAGAAGCTGATTGCCCACGGAAGAAGGCGCTATGATGAATAGGAACGCACCCATCGGAATATTCGATTCTGGGGTTGGCGGATTGACAGTGGCCAGGGAGATTATACGGCAGATGCCAAAAGAGAGAATTGTCTATTTTGGCGATACAGCCCGCCTGCCCTATGGAAGCAAATCACAGGATACTATCGTTCGGTATTCCAGGCAGATCATTCGTTTTCTGATGACCAAAGAGGTAAAGGCCATTGTGGTTGCCTGCAATACAGCCAGCGCTTATGCACTGGATGTGGTGGAAAAAGAATACGACATTCCGATTATAGGTGTGATCAATGCTGGTGCCCATACGGCGGTCCAGGCTACCCGCAATGGGAAGATCGGAGTCATTGGTACGGAGGGAACCATAGGAAGCGGCATCTACACAAAGGTGATGAAACAGATGCGTCCGGACATTGAGGTAACTGGGAAATCTTGTCCCCTGTTCGTACCGCTGGTAGAGGAGGGGCTGCTTCATGACTCGGTCACCGATGAGATTGCATCCCGTTATCTCAGTACCCTGAAAGGCCGTTTTATAGATACTCTGGTGCTGGGATGTACCCATTATCCACTGATTCGTTCTACCCTGGGAAGGTTGATGGGAAGTGAAGTGACATTGGTGAATCCGGCCTATGAGACAGCCATTGAGCTTAAGACATTGTTGGAAGAACGGCAGATGGACTGTGAGCCTAATACGCAGCAAGAGGAAAAGTACCAGTTTTATGTCAGTGACCTTGCGGAAAAGTTTACAGCGTTTGCTACATCCATTCTTCCCAATGAAGCCAGGGAAACCAGAAAGATAGATATCGAGGAGTATTAATCAAATATGTACTCTTGGAGCCTCTTTGTGCCTGATTTTGTGAAATGATTGCCACGAAGGCAGAGGCAGGAGAGACTCCGAGAGTACATAAATACGAAAAGGAGAAACGCCAATGACTCGTGATGTACTGATCAGCATCAGAGGGGCTCAGATGTCCGACGGCGGCCAGGAGGATGTGGAACTGGTCACCACTGGAGATTACTTTTTAAAAAACGGAAAACACTATATTATATATGAAGAGATGGAAGAGAGTGGCAACCAGATGACGAAAAATACCATCAAGGTTGCTGAGGACACCATAGATATCATCAAAGACGGGAATATCAGCACCCATATGATATTCCAAAAATACAAAAAGAATATCTCCTGCTATGTGACTCCATTTGGAGAGCTGACGGTGGGTATCCACACCAATGAAGTACATATAGAAGAAAACGAAGATACGTTAAACATAAAGGTTGGGTATGCTCTTGATATCAATGATGAGCATGTCTCCAACTGTAACATTGCCATACAGGTGAAATCCAGACATCTGGATGGAATAGATGAAAAGAAATCCTAAGTTCTTGGAATAAAAAACTGCCGCAGTTCCAATCCATGACAGGAGATGGAACATGCGGCTGTTATTTTGACGCTGTCTTATTTACCCATTTTATCATTACGTTTCTCTTTGCGGAATCTCTGAAAGAATCCTTTCTTCTTAACTGGAGCAACCACTGCTTTGCCTCTTACGCTTTTGATCTCTGTAATATAGATCCCGCTGACAACCACCTTGGCTTCTGTCTTAACTGGAAGGGTCTGAAAAACCTTCTCGTCTGCAAGAAGTGTCATAACTTTCGGGCCTACCTTGGCTTTAACCACCGGAACCTTGGCCCAGCGCATATACTTGGGCGTCTGCTCATATACCATCTTGGGAAGATTGGCCTCTTTAATCTTCATCTTCTTCTTATCGATAACCAGCATCGATACGGTCTGCGCGGCTGCTTCCAGCAAAGCCTGCTGTTCCACCTGGCGTTTTTCCAGCTTCCTGCCCAGGAAATACAGGGCGGCCAAAACAGCAACAGCAACAATGAGAATGACAAGTAAGACATTTAAAAATGTGCTCATAGGGAATACCTCCGATTGTGTACTAGAGCAGGCAAGGCCCACTTAATAAAAAGTATACCATTTTCCGCCAAAAAAGGCAAGAAAAAAATACTTGACATGAATAATTCGGTATGTTAATATGGAATGTACACTATCATGGCATCGTGTGTATATAGGGTTTGTATGCCCAAAAATCAGTCAAAAATGAATAGAAAACAGGGGTGAAACGTCAATGGAGAAAAGCAGAATGCGTCCTGTGAAGGCAGGGAAAAGCGTAAGAATGAGCTACTCAAGACAGAAAGAAGT
>JAETTS010000075.1 GCA_021769025.1 Enterocloster bolteae | reverse complement strand
GATAGCAAATATATCGTTCATTCTTCGGATTTGCCCACTGGCATCTTGTCTTTCCATCCGTCCATTCCATAGCCAACGTTCCCACCACCGTTTTCCTTTTGTCATTCCCATCTCATCCCACTGTTGCTTCTGCCCTACAGCGCGCTTCCTCTGGCAGGGACAAACAGATGCTTCTGATCCACACCTTCCAGCGCAAGGAGTTTTCTCTTCTTTTCGATTCCTCCTGCATACCCGGTCAAGCTTCCATCTGCACCAACCACCCGGTGGCAGGGGATGACAATGGAAATGGGATTATGCCCTACAGCGCCTCCCACAGCCTGAGCCGACATACTGGAAAGCCCCTGCCTGGCAGCGATCTGTTTCGCAATCCCACCATATGTGGTCACTTCTCCGTAAGGAATCTCACAGAGAATCTTCCAGACTTCTTTCTGGAACCTGCTTCCAGAAGGCCTGATGCTCAAACAGCCAACTGACGGTTTTTCTCCTTTAAAATAGCGGTCAAGCCATTCCTTTGTGCAGCGCAAAACCGTGGTTTCTTCCTCTCTCTGTTCTTCCTTTCCAAGGGAACCTAGATAATATTTCTGTCCTTCCATCCAGATTCCCACAAGTGCATCATCCTGCCCTGCAATCAAAAGCTTTCCTACTGGGGAATCATAATGCATAACACTAAGCATCTTTTATCCTCCTTGTAACGCAATCACAAAACCAAAATAAGCGCCGCTGTGATTGCCACAATACTGATCACAATGGTCAACGAATTGATAGCGCTTGACAGTTCCACATCCCCGCCAATCTTCCCGGTAAATGCCGGCCCTACCGAAGCTGCCGGCCCCAGCACCACAATCGCCAAGGCCTGCCGAATCTCCAGGGAAAAGGGCAACAAAAGGAAAAAGGTGAAGGAAAACGCCAGCGCAAGGCCGTACCGCACAGCCAAAATTTTCAGAATCTCTCGTATCTTCTCCTTATCCATGCGGATTTCAAACCCGATTCCGATCATCAAAAGCGCCAGAAACGCATTGGCCCCGCCAGCTGTCTCTGCCCACAGAACCACCACATTGGGAAGCCTTAAGTGAAGAGCCGTTAAAATCGTCATGATCACATACGTATCAAAGGGAACGGAAGATACCAGCGTCTTTAAGACAGTCTTAAGGGAGCCAGAGCCTTTCTCCCCTTCCCCGTTTACCGCACAGGCCAGGCTGAAGGTCACCCCAGTACACATCACCGAGTTACCCGCGTCAAACAGGCTGGTAGCGGCAAATCCCACCGGCCCTAAAAAACTCTGCACAAAGGGCATGGTAAAGTTGCCGATATTGTATCCCGTCAGATTCAGCATGGCAAAGGCTTTCTGCTTCCCCGGCTTTGACAGGTTCATGCAGTAAGCGGCTGCCAGCAAAACACCGTTGCAGGCCAATCCAAAAACACAGAGAATCAGCATGGAGCTATCCATGCTGATTTTGCTGAAATTGGCTATAATGGCTGCAGGCAGTGTAATCTTAATCACAATCTTAGATAGAAGGAAGAAATCTTTGGCCTGGAAGAACCCGATCCGCTTCAGCCCATATCCCATGGCGATAATCGCCACAAACGCCAACGCCTTCATCAGAACATCTGCTATCCCTGCCATTATTTCCTCCCCTACAAGCCCGCCTTTTATTTTACTTCCACGCTCCAACCTTTCGGCCCTTCGATCTTGCCTAGCTGGATTCCAGTTATGGTATCATACAATTTCTGGGTCAGTTCCCCGATCTTGCCGCCTCCGATGGCCATCCGCTCTTCCTCGAACCGCAACTCTCCCACTGGGGAGATCACTGCTGCCGTACCGGTTCCGAAGCACTCCTCCATGGCACCAGACTCTGCAGCCGCAACCACCTCGTCCACGGAGATGGTTTTCTCCTCCACCGAAATGCCCCACTCCTTGCACAAGGCGATGACAGAATCCCTGGTTACGCCTGGGAGAATGCTGCCGTTGAGCTTAGGGGTCACCACGGTGCCGTTGATCTTGAAGAAAATATTCATAGCGCCTACTTCTTCAATATACTTCCTGTGGACACCGTCCAGCCACAGTACCTGGGAATACCCCTCGTCATGGGCCTTTACCTGGGAAGCAAGAGAGGCCACATAGTTTCCACCCGTCTTGGCCTCGCCAATGCCGCCCTTTACCGCACGGACATACTCATCTTCAATCCAGATCTTCACCGGATCCAGGCCGCTGGCATAATAGGCACCTACAGGAGACAGAATAATCATAAACTTATATGTGTGTGACGGCCTTACTCCCAAAAATGGATCCGTCGCAATCACAAAGGGACGGATATACAGGGAAGTCCCTGGCTTTACCGGAATCCATTCTTTGTCCACTTCCACCACTTTCTTAAGGGCCTCCAAGAAAAGATCTTCTGGAATATCCGGAATGCACAGCCTCCGGTTGCTTCGGTTGGCTCTCTCAATATTCTTATCCGGGCGGAACAAAAGAACCCTTCCATCCTCTGCCTTATATGCCTTCAGCCCCTCAAACATCTCCTGTCCATAATGGAACACCATACAGGATGGCTCCAACTCCAATTTATGATAGGGCACGATCCTTGGATCATACCAGCCCTTTCCCTCTTCATAATCCATCTCAAACATATGGTCCGTAAAAATTGTGCCAAATACCAATGGATTGTCCTGGCCTGGCTTTTGTTTTGGATGTACTGTCTGTTCAATTCTGATGGTCTCCATAACCAATTCTCCTCCTCTGCCAGTGTTTTGCCTCCTTAAGGCACATCCTGCGCCGGAGACAAGGCACCTGTCTTCAATTCCATAAATTTATATCTCATTATGTGTCAAAATCTTGCATCTGTCAATCTCTTTTTTCTCCTGGGAGAAGTCCGCCTGTACGGTTGTTACTGTACGCAGGCAAGGTTGGTTCATTAAGATTTTATCGTTTCATAGATGGTGAAAAGGCCGCTGTGATTTTCTTGCGAAAAAGGCGCCAGGCCATGGTTGCCCAAAGCCTGGCGCCTGAATCCATACCAAAATCTATTCCTGGATTTTACCCTGTCATCCTTGCATTCATTGTTTTCTTATTAAAAATGAGTATCCCAAAGCCCGCAGAAGCTGTCGATGGGATCCTCTCCCACAAAGCATTCCTCTCCGCCTGTCAGTTTCTCCACCACCACGTCCATGGTCTGGTCGTTGGTGTCGTATGCATTGATAAAAGTGCGCACATGAGGCATATCCGCCATAATCGTCGGATGGCCCATGTTCAGGGCGATCACCGGAACCTCGTGGACATACCACGGGATCTCCCCGCCACCTTTCGTCATCCCCCAGCCTGGACGTGCCACTGCCTGGAACCCCCCGGCCACATCACACAGGGTGATGATTAGATCCTGCCTTGCAGCAAACTCGCTGATGGTATCCTTCCCTGCAAAATACAGGTTGATATCCGGCTTGCCCCCTTCCAGCATCTGTTTCTTCATCTTCTCCAGGGGGCTCTCATAGATAAATACCTCAAACCCTTTGGCCTCCAGCTTCTCCTTAAGCCTCTGGGCCGGTGACTTTCCAGAACCGTTTCTGGCCGCTACCAGTGCGCCCATTCCGCCTGCTTCCACGCCCTTCACATACACAATCATAATCTTTCGATACTTTTCAGGAGTAAGAGGCAGTACGTCCTTGTCCAGATATTTTACTAAAACCGTACCCTTTTCAGAGATTTCCTTTGCCATATCCTTATGTTCTTTGCAGCCGATCACTTCCTTAATCTGCTCCCTCGGCGGCATAATCTCTGTCTTTGCCTTTTTGTGGAGGCCCATGTGAGCTTTCAGGCCCAGGATGCGATGAAGGGCATCGGACAGGCGCTCCTCGGTAATCAGTCCTGATCGATATCCGTTCATCATGGATTCAAAATCCTCATCCATATCATTGAAAAACAGGAACATATCCACACCTGCCGCGATAGCATGGGGAACCACTTCGCTGCGTTTCATGCGGCAGGTCATGCCTACCATATGGCTGGCATCGGTCAGAACCATGCCGTTGAATCCTAATTTCCCTTTTAACAAACCCTGAATCAGCTCCGGGCTTAAGGTTGCAGGCTGAATATCCTCATCCTTTATATCCGGATTAAAATAGCGCGTGTAAGCCGGCTGCATGATATGGCCTGCCATAATGGCTTCCAGGCCATTGTCAATCAGGCTCTCATATACCTTTCCAAAGGTCTTATCCCATTCTTCACATGTAAACGTATTGACACTGTTGGCAATGTGCTGATCCCGGTCATCCAAACCGTCTCCCGGGAAATGCTTGGCTGCGCAGCAAAAGCCCGGGTTCTCGTGAGCTCCCAGCATATACTGAGTAGCCATCTGGGCCACCTGCTCCGGGTCATTGCCGAAGTTGCGCAGGCCGATAACCGGATTATGCCAGTTATAGTAAATATCAGACAGCGGTGCAAAAGATAAGTTGCATCCGATCGCTGCCGCTTCTTTGTTGGACATACGTCCCATCTCATAGGCATATTTAGGATTTCTGGTAGAACCGATTTTCACCGGATGTCCAATCAGGGTACCGTCCACACAGGCTCCGTTGCCCCCTGCCTCTGTGTTGCAGGCAATAATCAGCGGAATCTTGGAATTTTCCTGTAGAATCCGGTTCTGTTCGTACACTTCCTCCGCTGTGGCTGGATTGTAACGGATCCCTCCGATGTGGTACTTATTGACCGTCATCTTCAGATACTCTTCCTCCCTGCTGGATCCCATGTTGAAGAACAGCTGACCGATCTTTTCCTCCACGCTCATTCCTGCAATGGTATCCTCCACCCACTTGATATCCTCTTCTGACAGATAATAGGGCTTGGCTTTCAGGTCCACTTTCTTTGCTTCCATGAAACAATACCTCCTTCTTTCCTAGTGATGTGCTCTCACAGTCTAACCTTCCCCTGCCTTAGCAAACGATTGACCGATCAAAAAGACCGATTTCTTCCACAACTATTGTTGCATAATTTTAAGATAAATACAAGCTTTTCCAATGATTGTGCTTCTTTTTCACAAATTTATCTTGTGAACCCAGCGAATGGAATACGTGTCCAAGTGTTAGGTTCACACAAAACCGGTAATATGTTGCTTTTTTTCTGTCTATTCTCTTAAGAAATCTTACGGCATGACGATATAAATACTAAGTGAATGAGTATGCGAGCGGTGTCCCCCCCAATATGGGAGGTTTGCTTGCTTTTTTTTATAGATTGAGACATCAGGGCAGCTGTACACTATTCATACACCGTATTTATCATGTAGAACAATGGAGGTGTCAGTGCATGAAGATACAGCACAATATTGCGGCGTTAAACTCCCAGAGGAACATCTCTACAACTGACCGGACGATGGCCAAGAATCTGGAAAAGCTAAGTTCCGGCTACAAGATCAACCGTGCTGGTGACATTGCGGCAGGCCTTGCCATCTCCGAGGAGATGCGGGCGCAGATTACCACACTGAATCAGGCCAAGCGGAATACCGATGACGGTATCTCCCTTATAAAGACCGTGGAAGGCGCTTTGACGGAAGTCCATGCCATGTTGGGCCGCATGAAGACCATGTCCGTGCAGGCGGCCAATGGAACCTATACCGATGCCCAGCGCGCCATGATGAATTCAGAGATGGATCAGTTAAAAGAGGAGATCGGCCATATTGGTACTTCTACCAATTTCAGCGGCGTACCCCTTTTTACCAACGGCGGAACCAAGCGGGACATTACCTTGTCAGCCTTCTATGGATGTACCCTGGATCTGTCCAATCAGAGTGTAACCGTCAACTATGCCGGTGCTGCCGGCAAGGCTGGAAAGGCTTCCTCGGCAGGCGAGTTTGAGGCCCTGGCAGAAAAGATCGCCACGGAGTATGTTCCCAACGCAGTCTCCCAGATATTGGATGCGTTTCCTACTCTTAAGGCGGATATCGGATCAGACAAAATGAATATCGAGCTGCGCATCGAGTACATCGATGGTCCCAGCGGCATGATGGCTTACGCCCAGGCATCCTTCTATGCCAACGGCAGGCCATTTAATATGAAGCTTACCGTAGACACCGGAGATTTCTCCGACGAATCAATCCAGGATGGTAACCCTCTCAATGCAGCACTAAAGTCCACGGTTGCCCACGAGCTGATGCACTCTGTCATGCAGTATACTTTGACAGATGAGATGTTTGGGCGCGGTGGCACGGAAAAGTTCCCGGAATGGTTTGTGGAGGGAACGGCACAGCTGGCCGGAGGCGGATTCCCTACTGGTTGGAACAACCGGTTGATACAGATTGCAGGCTCCCTTGCCGATGAAAATGATACTTCAAAGGACGGGGATATTGCCAATTACTTAAAAGCATATAATGTAAAAGACCGGCCTTATGGACACGGATACTTGGCTTGCGCCTATCTTGGGTATCTGGCAAACGGTGGAACCGGACCTGTCACTGCTGGCAGTATTGCTACAGGAATGGATAAAATTTTTGACAGTATGTTAAATCAAAACAAATCATTTTCTCAGGCGTTATCTGAACATACTAATAATACAATAAACAGTTCAGCTGATCTAGAGAGACTATTTGACAATCCAGATGCCAGTTTAGTTGGCTTTGTCCGCCAGCTTTCCGTTGCGTCCAAAGGCGGTGCCGGTTCTATCATTGCCAGCAACTTATCCGATGGCGGAAGCTCCATCATCGGCAGTACGGTAGCCGACGCATCTTTCCGCATAAGCAAGTGGTCCATCGGAGCTGCAGGACGCCTGTCCATATGTGTAGGCGGCTACAACAATTCCGTTGACATCGATTTGTTCCGCCTTGACAGCCGGGGGCTTCGGATTGCAGACACCAATATCCTTACCTTGGACGATGCCAACGAGGCTGTGTCTGATATTGACGCTGCTATTGACCGTGTCAGCCAGATGCGCAGCCATTACGGGGCGATGCAGAACCGTCTGGAGCATACCTTGTCCAACATAGAGAATACCATAGAGAATCTGTCTGCCGCAGAGTCCCGTATCCGCGATACCGACATGGCGGAAGCCATCACGGAACATGTGCGCAACCAGATCATTCTCCAAAGCGGCCAGAGCATGCTTGCCCAGGCCAACCAGATACCTGGAACCATCTTAAGCCTTATTAGCTGACGATATGTATAGGAGGAATCCCCCATGGGACTGATCAAAGAATTCCGCTGCCCTTCCTGCCGGAAAGAATGGAAGATTTCCTCTGGCCATGGCAGGAACCATGCTACTCTGAACCGGGTGCTGGGGGCGTTTCCCTCAGACACCAGGCAACGCATTCTGGCAGATGTTAAGAAAGACTCTGAACCGCTTTTTCTGTTCCAGTACCATACCGCTGTCTGCCATCCGTGCCAAAGCTTGGTTTCTGTCCCTGTCCTTCGCTTTCTTGAGACAGGGCAAACCTTTAAGGGCAAGTGCCCTGTATGTGGCGGTGAACCAGAGATTCCGGAAGATGATTCCCACATTCTCTGCCCCCAATGCCAGAAACAGTCCTTGACGGTTCAGGAAATCGGCCATTGGGATTGATATCCGTTTATTCACACAAAAAGAGGATGCCATTTTTGGCATCCTTTTTTCAAACAAGTTTCCTGTCAGGCTCCCTGCTCTTCCATCTCCTCCCCTTCTTCCTCTGTCAGCAGCTCTCTCAGCTGCCCAATGGAAAGATTTTTCTCTTTCAGAATCCTGGTTACTTCCCGAATCTGCTCATTCTCGATCTCTTCCAGAAGGCCCTGCCGCTTTTCCTGCATCTCTGCCAGCGCCGCTGTGTACTGTTCTATGGTCTCCTCTGTTTTGAGCAGCTCCTCCTCCAGCTTCTCCCGTTTGGTTCTTCTTGGCCTTCTATGCTTTTCTAGTTGTTCCATTTCCTGATTCCTCCTGATCTCTTTCATTCTTGTCCATATATTCCCAGTATATGTAAAAAAATCAGATTCTATTCATAAAACTTACAGACTGTTCCCAAACAACATTTCCTCCGCTAACAGATTCCATGAAAAATAGCCAATTGTCGCTTACTGGCTGCTTTTCAAGGCATTGTAATATTGACAGGAAGCAACTTGATTGTTAAAATGATAAGTAATGTATCGACGTATATTCTACTATTTACTATTTCAAATCTTCTGCAAAAACAGGGGGAAATCAAATGTACCGATGTTATCTTTCTTTTTACTTACTCGGTTATGAACAAGGCAGTTTTCATGTGATAAAAGAGATGCCTCCGTTGGAGCATTTTACTCATACGTTTGTGGAAAGCACCAGGCCGGATCCGGCAATGGCAAGAACGGCGGATGTGATTCTGGCCGATCTGCGCGGCATGGACATTCTTAAAGCTTGCCAGGATCTGTTGCCATATAAGCGCAAGGAAGCTGAGTGCATTCTTCTTGTGGAACAAGGGCAGATTCCCCTTTTAGCAGACTATCTGGATCAGGTCAAGGACATCTGGATTATGCCCATGGGGGAAGAGGAACTTCGTTTCCGTTTCCTGCGCTGGCAAGAAACCTGTAAGATGAGCAAGGATTTCTGGCAGACCAGCCATTACCTGGAATCCACTATCAACAGCATTCCCAACCTCATCTGGTACAAGGATAAAAACGGCATTCATGAGAAGGTCAATGACAGCTTCTGCAAGACTGTCAACAAACCTAAACACCTGGTGGAGGGAAGAGGCCACGCTTATATCTGGAATGTGGAGCACGATGATCCCGCCTGTATTGAATCTGAGAATGAGGTCATGAGCAAGAGGCGAACCTGTGTATCTGAGGAAACCGTTCAGACCGGAGAGGGAACCAAGCTTCTGACCACCTACAAGTCTCCTTTATACGACTTGGACGGCAGCGTCATGGGTACAGTAGGCGTGGCCATCGATGTGACTCAGGAACGTGCTTATGAACAGGAGATTATAGAGAAGAATCATACCTTGGAATTGATCTTCACCACCATGGATTGCGGCGTCATGTGCCATACCTTGGATGGCTCTCATATCCTAAGTGTCAACAGGGCCGCCCTTAAGATTCTTGGTTACGCATCCGAGAAAGAACTTATCGACGACGGGTTTGACATGGTGGCTGAGTCAGTTGCCGCTGAAGACAGGGAGCGCCTTCGTGAATGTATCACTTCCTTAAAAAAGGAGGGTGACACTGTCAGCATTGAATACCGCATACGCCACAAGGACGGGCAAGAGTTACATATCATGGGCAATGTGAAGCTTATCCAAGAAAACGGAATTCTGTTCTACCAGCGTTTCCTCTTAGATTGCACTGCCCAGAAGCTTAAGGAGAAGGAAGAACGGGCGGA
>JAETTS010000074.1 GCA_021769025.1 Enterocloster bolteae | reverse complement strand
TGACATGCGGTTCTTCGAGGGGAAGACTCAGACCGAAGTGGCGGAAGAAATCCATATCAGCCAGGCCCAGGTGTCACGGCTGGAAAAAAATGCCTTGAAGGCTATGAAGAATTATCTGGTGTAACCGTATCGTTTGTACCAGACAGGAAAATAGAGAGAAAGGAACTGACGCGGTCTATAAGCCGCAGGCAGTTCCTTTTTAATCCTTCAAAAACGTCTCAATCTCATCTCATTGATCTCCGACTTCATCCTTTTCTTACCGAACCTGATCCCCCCGGTAAAGCAGATAATAATCTGACTCCAGATTCTCCATCTGTCTCTGATACCATTTTCTGGCATCATCCAGTCCTTTGTCATAGAGAACCGGCCCCAGCTTCTCCACAAACAGATCCATCAACTGCTGCTGTTCAATGATGCCGATCTCCTCTCCCCGCTCATCCAGGTAAAAGGCTTTGATCTCGTCAGCAATCCATTTCTTTTCGTCATCCGTCAGGGAAATGGCAGAAAGGCTTTTTCTTCTTCTCATTTTTGCCTCCATTCCTTTCTTTGTGCAGTAACCCGCCAGAGTAACGGTTCACTCCCGATGTCATTTCGTTGAGGTCCCTCTCTTGGCTACGTTATCTCAGAAGGGCAGGTACTGCCCCCGGAATCATATCATTTAGCTATCCTATGCCCTTCCAACATACAACACCAGCGCCTCATAGGGCTCCAGTCCCAGAACCTCCTCTGCCTGGCTCCTTCCTGTGTTGGATATCAGGATTTCCCCATCTTTAAAGCCGTCTAAAAGCGTATACTCTACCTTCTGGCCAGTAAAATTGCAGATTGTCAGAAGACGGTCTCCCTCATACTCCCTGGTATAGACATACAGTTGTCTGCTGTCTGGAAGCAAAAGATCATAGTGTCCATATACGATCACCGGATACTGCTTCCTTAAATGAATCAACTTCTGATAATAGTAAAAGACAGAGTCCTTTTCTTCCAGTGCTCTTTTGGCATTGATTTCCTTATAATTCGGATTAACCATGATCCAAGGGGTTCCTGTGGTAAATCCGGCTGCCTGGCTGTCATCCCACTGGAACGGCGTTCTGGCATTGTCCCTGCTCTTATACCGGATGTACCGCAAGACGGTTTCCTCATCCATCCCTCTTCCTGTCAGATCCCGGAACGCGTTGATACTCTCGATATCCCGGAAATCTTCGATCCCCTGGAACGGCACATTGGTCATTCCCAGTTCCTCGCCCTGGTAGATGTAGGGCGTTCCCTGCATCATATGAAGGCAGGTGGCCAACATCTTGGCAGACCGCTCCCGGTAGGTCTTGTCGTCTCCCAGGCGGGAAACGATTCTCGGCTGGTCGTGATTGTCCCAGTACAGGCTGTTCCAGGCCTTCCCGTCCAGTTCACGCTGCCATTTACTTAATGTCTCTTTTAACTCCACCAGGTCGATCTTCCTGTCATTCCACTTAAAGGTCTCCCCTCCGTCTAAATCCATATGCTCAAACTGAAATACCATATTAAGCTCAGATCCGTCCAGGGAGGCGTATTTCTTTGCTTCCTCCACCGTGACCCCAGAAGCCTCTCCCACAGTCATAATGTCATACTTTGACAGTACCTTTTGGTTCATCTCCTTCAGATACTCATGAACTCTGGGGCCGTTAGCCGTAAAGGGGCCGGCATCTCCATAAGGAGAATGCTCCTTGGCTGAACCATCTGGAAAACTCTGCACCTTGGAGATCAGGCTGATCACATCCATGCGGAACCCATCAATTCCCTTCTTCAGCCACCAGTCCATCATGGAAAAGACTTCCTCCCGGACTTTGTCATTTTCCCAGTTCAGATCCGGCTGTTTTTTGGAGAACAGATGAAGAAAATACATGTCTGTCTCCTTGTCATACTCCCAGGCAGAACCGCTGAAAAAAGATCCCCAGTTATTGGGCTCTTTCCTGGCTGTCTCTTCTCCTCCCTTTCCCTGCCTCCATATGTAATAATCCCGGTAAGGATTGTCTGTGGATTTGCGGCTTTCCACGAACCATGGGTGCTCGTCCGATGTGTGGTTCACCACCAGATCCATGACGATGCGAAGCCCTCTCTTGTGGGCTTCCCCAAGCATCCGGTCAAAATCCTCCATAGTTCCAAACTCCGGCATAATAGCCTGATAATCACTGATATCGTAGCCGTTGTCATCATTGGGAGACTGATAGACCGGCGACAGCCAGATGACATCAACCCCCAGTTCCTTCAGATAATCCAGCTTCTCCGTAATGCCGTTTAGGTCTCCGATTCCGTCTCCGTTGGTGTCCTTAAAGCTTCTCGGGTAGATCTGATATACCACGCTCTCCTTCCACCATGCTTTCATCACTGCCCATCCTCCTCTCAATGAATTCCCAGATCTCCTCTCTTCCCTGCTTTGTCTCCGCAGAGAATGGGATCAGGATATCTTCTTTTTCCATTCCAAGCCCCGTACGCAAAAGCTTTACCTGTTTCTGTACCTGGCTGCGTTTTATCTTGTCTAACTTCGTGGCAATCACAACCGGATGAAATCCGTTATGGATGATCCACTGATACATGGTTTTGTCATTGGCCGACGGCTCATGCCGGATATCAACCAGCAGAAAGACACCGCACAACACAGACGATTTGTGGAGATATCGCTCAACCATCTCTCCCCACTTTGTCTTTACCTCCACAGAAGCTTTCGTATATCCATAGCCTGGAAGATCCACAAAGTACAACGCATCGTTGATATGATAAAAATTGATGGTCTGGGTCTTCCCTGGCTGGGAGGAAGTCCTGGCCAGAGACTTCCGGTTCATCAGCCCATTGATCAGAGAGGATTTTCCTACATTGGATTTCCCTGCAAATGCAAACTCCGGCTGGTCATGATCCGGCACCTTGCTAGTTATTCCACAGACCGTCTCCAGCTCTGCTTTCTTTATAATCATGCACATCTCCTTCCTGGCATAGCACGCCGGCGTCTTGCTTTGTTGATAACAGACGTTTCTGTTACCCGGACACCAGCGCCTCCTTCAGAACCTCCTCCATATCTTTCACATACACAATCTCCAGGCCTTTCGTAATCTCCTTTGACAGTTCCCCAATATCAGGTCGGTTCTTGTCCGGTACCAGTACCTTCTTCATATGCGCCATCTTGGCTGCAAGAATTTTCTCCTTCAAACCTCCGATAGGCAACACCCGCCCCCGCAGAGTGATCTCCCCTGTCATAGCTGTCTTGCAGTCCACCGGCTGGTCGGTCACCGCCGAGATCATGGCTGTGGCCATAGTAATCCCTGCCGACGGCCCGTCTTTTGGAACCGCTCCTTCCGGAATATGAATATGAAGGTCATGTTTCTCAAAAAAGTGTTCCTTCACCTGATATTTGGGACAGGCAGCGCGGACAAATGTCAACGCAATCTGGGCGGACTCCTTCATGACATCCCCCATCTGGCCAGTCAGCTTTAGTTCTCCCTTGCCAGGCATCACGTTTACCTCAATCTGAAGCGTGTCCCCACCTACGCTGGTCCATGCCAGCCCGCGGACAATCCCCACTTGGTTTTCCACATTGGCATCTTCAAAGGAAACTTTTTCCTTTCCCAGATAATGTTCCAGATTGGCCTCTGTCACCCGTATCCTGGCCTCCTTGTCCTCCAGATATTTTCTGGCGGACTTGCGGCAGATGTCTCCGATCCGGCGCTCTAAATTCCGGACACCAGCTTCTCTGGTGTAATTGTGGATGATCCGCTTTATCCCCCGGTCACTGATGGTAAGCTGCCCCTGAGGAAGGCCGTTTTTCTCCATCTGCTTTCTCACCAGATAGTTTTTGGCAATATGGAACTTTTCATTCTCTGTATAACTGTTGATCTCGATGATCTCCATCCGGTCCAGCAAAGGCTTAGGGATGGTCTGGGTGGTGTTGGCTGTAGCGATAAACAAAACCTGGGACAGATCAATGGGAGTCTCCACATAATGATCCCGGAATTTCATGTTCTGTTCCCCGTCCAGCACCTCCAAAAGGGCGGAGGATGCGTCTCCTCTGTAGTCAGAGCTGATCTTGTCGATCTCGTCCAGAAGCATAAGGGGGTTGCTCACACCTGCCTGGCGAAGCCCTTCCACCAGCCGCCCTGGCATTGCGCCCACATAAGTTTTCCGGTGGCCTCGGATCTCCGCCTCATCCCGAACGCCGCCTAAGCTGATGCGCACATATTTTTTATTCAACGCTCTGGCCACCGAACGGGCCACGGATGTTTTGCCTGTTCCAGGAGGCCCAACCAGACAGAGAATCGGTCCGGTTCCCTTTTTCGTCAGGGCACGGACTGCCAGGTACTCCAATACCCGCTCCTTAACTTTCTCCAGGCCGTAATGGTCTTCATTTAGAATCTGCTCTGCATAGCAGATGTCATTGTTATCCTTGGATGCCTTCTTCCATGGAAGCTCCAGCAGTGTCTCGATATACGTTCGGATCACGTTGGCCTCTTGGCTGGTGCTAGACATATCCTTTAGCCGGTTGATTTCCTTTTGGAGTTTTTCCTTGGTCTCCTTGTCAGCCTTCAGCTGCTCCAATCGTTTCTCATACTCTAAAACATCGCCGGAAGGGCTGTTCTCTCCCAACTCGTCCCGTATGACGCGCATCTGCTCTCTCAATATGTATTCCTTCTGATTCTTATTGATGGCAGACCGCACCTTGTTCTGAAATTCCTGTTTGATCCGCCCTGCCTCAATCTCTGTGAACAGGTGACGGAGCAGTATCTCATAGCGGGTGTCTGTGTCTGTAGCTTCCAGAAACTCCTGGCGTACCAGATAATCCCAGGAAATCTGCAGACAACTCTGATCAATCAGCTGATCCAGATCCGAAATGGCCAACAGGCCCGGCAGGGTTTCCTTGGCAAATCTGGGATAGCCTGCCCCATATTCTTCCAATTTTTCTTTCAGCACCTGAACCATGGCGTCTCTTGCCCCATAATCTGGTTCTTCTTCCTCAGGCACAATAAGTTCCACCTGGCCTACCAGCATGGAATCTTCCGTGGCCAGAGACAAAAGCTGCGCCCGCTTTGTTCCTTCCACCATGGCCCGGATCACCCCGCCTGGCATCTTCACCAGCTGTCTGACCATGGAAATGGTTCCCACATGGTATAAATCTTCCCACTCCGGATCCAGCACATCCGGGTTCTTCTGTGTCACAAGAAACACCTTCTGATTGCCGGACATGGCTTTCTCTACTGCTGTCACTGATTTTTTTCTGCTGATATCAAAATGGATCATCATCTCAGGAAAAACGGTCAGTCCCCGCAGAGCAATGACTGGTATGGTAATGGCTGTCCCCTCCATTTTAATCCTCCTGTTTTTGAAACACATCATGTTATGACAGAAAAAGATGGGAATGAAAGATTTCCCATCTTTTTATTGGCAATTAAGCGTTACCCTCTGCCCCAAACAGCATCAGGCGATTTCACCTGAACGCTCTTTTTTCATCCTCTGAGCCATATTCTTCCGGGGCACTGCCGCATCCCGGTATATGATCTCCGGCTCTCCTGTCTTATCCACCACAGACTTGGTAATGGTACAAATACCAATATTGTTGTCCGACGGCACCTCATACATCAGATCCATCATTACGGATTCCATGATGGAACGAAGGCCTCTGGCTCCTGTCTTTCTCTCTGTAGCCAGCTTCGCCACTTCCCGCAGAGAATCTTCAGAGAATTCCAGCTTCACATCATCATACTCAAACAACTTCTGGTACTGTTTTACCAGTGCGTTCTTCGGCTCTCTCAAAATACGCAATAACGCTTCCTCTGACAGAAGTTCCAGAGAAACCGTAACCGGCACACGTCCGATAAATTCTGGTATCAAACCGAATTTCATCAGATCCTGAGGCTCTGCCTGCTTCAGCAGCTTATCAATATCCGTATGATTCTTATCTACAACCTCTGCATTGAATCCGATGGAACCTGTGCTTAAACGACGCTCAATAATCTTCTCCAGGCCGTCAAAGGCTCCTCCGCAGATAAACAGAATGTTGGTGGTATCAATCTGAAGGAGTTCCTGATGGGGATGCTTTCTTCCGCCCTGGGGAGGCACACTGGCCACAGTCCCTTCCAATATCTTTAACAGGGCTTGCTGGACGCCTTCGCCAGATACATCCCTTGTGATGGACACATTCTCTGACTTTTTCGTAATCTTATCAATCTCGTCAATGTAGATAATCCCGTATTCTGCCTTCTGAATGTCATAATCTGCTGCCTGTATCAGCTTCAGCAGAATATTTTCCACATCTTCCCCCACGTATCCTGCCTCCGTAAGAGCGGTTGCATCTGCAATGGCAAACGGCACATTCAGGATTTTGGCAAGGGTCTGTGCAAGATAGGTTTTACCACAGCCAGTGGGCCCTAACATCAAAATATTGCTCTTCTGTACATCTACATCCATCTTTTTCATGGAAGTAACGCGCTTATAGTGATTGTAGACTGCCACGGACAACACCCGTTTCGCCGCCTCCTGTCCAATCACATATTCATCCAGAAATGTTTTGATCTCCTTAGGTTTCAACAGATTGATCTCGCCTAAGCCTTCTGCAGTCCCACCATCTTCTTCCAGTTCTTCCTCCAGGATTTCTGAACACAGATCAATACACTCATCACAGATAAAGACATTATTGTTGCCTGCAATCAGTTTTCTCACCTGGTCCTGGCTTTTTCCGCAAAAAGAACAGCGAATTCTTTCATCAATTCTGCCTGGCATAGTCTTCCTTCATCTCCTTCTTAACCGGCTTTTAGTGTTTCGAAATCACTGCATCAACCAAGCCATAGGCTACGGCTTCTTCTGCGGTCATATAGTTATCCCGCTCCGTATCCCGTTCAACCACTTCAATGGGCTGGCCTGTGTTGGCAGCCAAAATCTCGTTTAATTTCTTCTTGGTACGGAGAATCTGCTCCGCCACGATCTTAATCTCTGTCGCCTGTCCTCTGGCCCCGCCGGAAGGCTGATGGATCATCACCTCTGCATTGGGAAGGGCAAACCGTTTTCCTTTTGCTCCTCCTGCCAGAAGGAAGGCACCCATACTTGCCGCCATACCAATGCAAACTGTGGACACATCACATTTAATATAGTTCATGGTATCATAGATCGCCATGCCCGCTGTCACGGAACCCCCTGGGCTGTTGATATACAGATTTATGTCCTTGGCCGGATCTTCCGATTCCAAAAACAAAAGCTGTGCCACAACCAGGCTTGCCGTCACATCCGTCACTTCTTCTCCAAGGAAAACGATTCGTTCTTTCAGCAGACGGGAATAGATGTCATAAGAACGCTCGCCTCTGCTGGTAGACTCTATTACATAAGGTACTAAACTCATTTCTCATCCTCCTGAACCTGTTGGAATTATACCAATTCTGCCTCGGCAACAAGGAAGTCGATTGCTTCCTGAACAGCCAGGTCTTCTCTCATCTGTTTCAGTTCTCTTTCTCCCATGAGTTCTTTTACTTTCTCTATATCCATTCGGTACGTATCTGCCATCTTCTTAAGTTCTTCTTCCACTGCCTCATCGGTAACCTGGATAGCTTCTGCCTTTACCACAGCTTCCAGAACCAGTCTGGTGCGGATGCTCTTCTCTGCCTGAGGCTTGGTCTGCTCTTCAAGGGATTCCATGGTCATGCCGGTATACTGCATATACTGATCCATAGACATTCCCTGGCTCTGCATTCTCCGGGCATAGTCATTGATCATATTCTGCACCTGAGTCTCCAGCATCTTCTCCGGAATCTCCATGGAAGCATTCTCCACCACCTTCTCAACAACCCGGTTCTCATTCTCTGTGGCTGCCTCTTTTTGTTTTCTCTCCAGGAGTTTTGACCGAATATCCGCCCTGTATTCATCCAATGTATCAAATTCGGAAACTTCTTCTGCAAATTCATCGTTTAACTCCGGAAGTTCCTTCATCTTAATCTCTTTTACCACAACTTTGAACATCGCCGGCTTTCCTGCCAAATCTTTGACATGGTATTCCTCCGGGAAGGTTACATTCACCTCGCATGCCTCGCCTATATTCTTTCCGATCAACTGCTCCTCAAAGGTATCGATAAAGGAGTGGGAGCCGATAGTCAAAGAATAATCCTCACTCTTGCCACCGTCAAATGGCTGGCCGTCCATATATCCGTCAAAATCAATGACAACCTGGTCGCCATCCTGCACCGGTCTGTCCTCAATGGTCAGAAGCCTGGAGTTCTGGTTCTGTACCCTCTTTAATTCGTTCTCCACATCTTCGTCAGTCACGTCTGCCGCTGCTCTCTCTACCTGAATTCCCTTGTAGTCGCCTAAGGTTACCTCCGGCTTTACCGCAACGGTTGCGGTATAGATAAACGGCTTTCCTTTCTCGATTTGAACCAGCTCGATCTCCGGTCTTGATACGATCTCCAGGCCGCTCTCCTTTGCCGCATCCGGGTAGGATTCGTCTAATATAATATTGGCAGCTTCCTCATAAAAGACTTCCACCCCATACATCTTCTCAATCATAGGCAGAGGAGCTTTGCCTCTGCGGAAGCCTGGGATATTGAAACGCTTTTTATTGTTATTATAGGCAGACTTAATTGCCTTCTCTAAATTCTCAGCTGGCACTTCCACGGTCATCTTTGCCATGTTCTTTTCTAAATTCTCTACTTGTAAACTCATCTTTATGGGCTCCTCCTTGATCTATATGTGAACCGCCACGTCTCATCATTTAAGGGCGTTACACTTCAAGATAGCATTATAGCATAGGTTTTCTATAAATACAAGAGGCTGTACAGGGGGAAAACGTATTATTTAGTAACCCTTTTTGCAGGTCTGCGCGTTCACTGCGCTGACCGTATGAAACCATAACGGCCCCGGGCATACGGTCCATCGCCGCAGGTGATTCGAAATAGCCGTATGCAGTAACTGTGCAAAGGAGCTCTGATCTGTTACTCTGGTCTGTTATAGTATTTATGAATTTGCGAAAGCGTATTTCTTCTGGTATAATCCTGATAAGAATCCATGTTGAAGGAGGTTCTCTTATGGAGATCGAGCGAAAATATCTGGTTGCGTCTCTGCCAGAAGGGTATGAAGCCTGTCCGTTTCACACAATTGAGCAGGCTTATCTGTGTACGGAACCTGTGGTACGGATAAGACAGGAGGATAATGACTATTATCTGACTTATAAATCCAAAGGCCTTTTGGTTCGGGAGGAGTATAATCTTCCCTTAACGAAGGAGGCCTATGAACACCTGCTAAAGAAAGCAGACGGCTTGGTTTTAACCAAACGCCGGTATCGGATCCCCATTGGCGATACCGGATATACCGCTGGGCTGGATCTGTTTGGCGGGTGTTACCAGGGACTTAGATTGGTGGAAGTAGAGTTTGGGACAAAAGAAGAAGCCGATGCATTTCAGGCACCGGCATGGTTTGGGCAGGATGTTACCTTTTCCGGAGAATATCAAAACAGCCGCCTAGCTTTAAAGACCACATAGCACAAGCCATGTGGTC
>JAETTS010000073.1 GCA_021769025.1 Enterocloster bolteae | reverse complement strand
ATTCCCTCTCCGATATGGGCAAACTGAGGCTGCCTATCCCTTATGGTGAAATCTTTCACATGAATCGCGCTGATCTTGTCCCCATACAAATGAAAGGCTTTTTCGATTACATCGTCCTGATGTTCGTAGTTCTCACTGCTGATCAAATTGACTGGATCCAAAATCGCCTCCACATTGGGAGAATCGATGTCCTCCAGAAAGCGCCTCATCATCTCCGGACAGTACAGGGTATGGTCATGAACCGCCTCAATGCCTACCATTACCCCTAGTTTTTCCGCAGCGGAAACAATCTCCCTCATACTTTTTAGAAGAAGCTGATAACACCCTTCCGTATAGGTATAAGGAACCACGTTAAAATCTGCATCATAACGCCCTGTCTCGGTTCCAACCATATCCGCGCCGATGGCTTTCGCATATTTCAGGTGTTCGATAAAACGCCGAACTGCCTTCTGCCTCTCCCCTTCATCCGGATTAGTAGGATTGATATAGCAACCCAGCACAGATACATGGATTCCTCTCTTCTCAAGTTTCTTTCGGATCTCCCGGCCAAATCCTGGGGAATAGTGGCCATAATCAAAATTGTACCCTTCAATGGATTTTGCTAGGGCAAGTTGAATCTGTTGAACCCCCAAATTCTGAACTGCATCAAATACCGTATCCATATCCGCCTTGGGGCAGATATCGTGACATCGCATACCATAGTTCATATTGTTTAACATCCTTTCTGATTTTCCATTCCTGCTTTTATTTAGTATATCAATATTTCAAGGGGTTCGCAAGCGCAAAGTATAGCGCCGGACCTTTCTGTCTGTCAGAATGTCCGGCGCTTAAGCGTTTTCTCCTGTTTCGCGGTAAATCTTATTCGTCTACGGAATAGTTTGGTGCTTCCTTTGTAATATGGATGTCATGGGGATGGCTTTCTTTCAAGGATGCAGCGGAGATCTTTACAAATCTTCCTGTATCCTGAAGCGTTTTGATATCCTTGGCTCCGCAATATCCCATTCCGGACCTGAGACCACCTAGCATCTGAAATACCGTGTCCTCCACAAGTCCTTTGTATGCCACTCTGCCTTCCACTCCTTCTGGAACCAGCTTCTTGGCATCACTCTGGAAGTAGCGGTCTTTGCTTCCGTTCTCCATGGCAGCAATGGAACCCATGCCCCGATATACCTTATACTTTCTTCCCTGATACAATTCAAAAGTTCCCGGGCTTTCGTCACATCCGGCAAACATGCTTCCCATCATGCACACGCTTCCGCCTGCGGCGATGGCTTTCGTGATATCTCCGGAATACTTGATGCCGCCGTCTGCAATGATAGGAATCCCATATTCCTTTGCCACCTTATAGCAGTCCATAACCGCTGTGATCTGAGGCACGCCGATGCCTGCAACCACACGGGTGGTACAGATGGATCCAGGACCAATTCCTACCTTGACGGCATCCGCCCCAGCCTCGATAAGCGCTTTGGTTGCCTCTCCTGTAGCCACATTTCCTGCCACTACCTGCAGATCCGGATAGGCATCCTTGATCATCTTGACACAATGAATCACGTTGGCGGAATGTCCGTGGGCAGAATCTAACACCACCACATCTACATGAGACTTTACCAACGCTTCCACTCGCTCCAGCACATTGGCCGTAATTCCCACCCCGGCACCACACAATAGCCTTCCCTGGCTATCCTTGGCCGAATTGGGATAACGGATCTGCTTCTCGATGTCTTTGATGGTGATAAGGCCCTTTAAATTGAAGTTGTCATCCACAATCGGAAGCTTCTCCACCCTGGCTTTCGCCAGAATCTTTTTGGCCTCCATCATGGTGATCCCTTCCCTGGCTGTCACCAGATGTTCAGATGTCATACATTCTTTAATCTTTTTACTAAAATCCTCTTCAAATTTTAAGTCACGATTGGTAATGATGCCTACCAGCTTCCGTCCTTCCGTGATGGGTACACCGGAAATCCTGAATTTAGCCATCAAATCGTCTGCGTCTTTTAATGTATGGTCTGGGGAAAGATAAAATGGGTCCGTGATCACGCCATTTTCTGAACGCTTTACTTTGTCAACCTCTTCTGCCTGAGCTTCAATAGACATGTTTTTATGAATGATACCGATACCGCCCTGTCTCGCCATTGCAATGGCCATGCGATGTTCCGTAACCGTATCCATACCTGCGCTCATTAAAGGAATGTTCAGCTTGATTTGCTTCGTCAGATACGTGGTTAAATCTACCTGATTGGGTATTACTTCCGAATAGGATGGAACCAAAAGCACGTCATCAAAAGTAATGCCTTCACCGATAATTGTACCCATTAAATTTTCCTCTCTTTCTTCGTATTATTATATTATTAGTTCCCTAGTCTAGCAGATTTTTCCAGGCTTGTCAAGCGAAACCAACCAGATTCCACAACCACAAAAATGCCTCCACCAGATAAGATTTTTTATCCAATGAAGGCATTAAAGCCGTTACTGTATTACTTTTCTGGGGCCTTTTTGCCTCATAACGGAAAGGACTTTATCGTTAGGCTCAAACAATACTTTCTCCGTCACAGTTCCTGCCTGACGGATGATGGCATAGACTCTGGAATGAGGCATATGAGACGAAAAATCCAAAACTTTCATCCCCTGTTTTTCATAATCTTTTATCATATAGGAATCCACCGGAGCCACAATCTGTATTTCCTCCATAGTACCTTCCCACGCCTTTTTCCTTCTGGCCTTGCCCATAACCCGGTCAATGGTCAGTTGGTCATTGACCACCAAATACTCAAACTCCACACTTAACCGCTGGAAAACATAGTACGTAACTGCTCCTACAATAGCCAGGACTATAATGCCAAAAGGCAGTGTCAGGGCTATGAGGGCTGCAATGACACAAAGGAAGATAAGTACTCCTTTGATCAGGTAGGTGTAGGCTGGATTCTTCCGTTTTACCAGCCATTCTGCATAAGAATCATTCATAACAATCATCCTTTCGTATGATATGATAACATGTCCGGCAAGCCGGACTCCCGCGCCAGAGCGCGGCTGCGGCAGCAGCCATCTTCCTTTGCGTGAAGACATTTTTGCGCGAAGGCATTGGCTCACTTAGCGAATACAATACGTATAGTGAACAAGCCCGCACTGTGTTGCGCATCCACCCAGAGGGTTTTGTTTCATAGCACGCAATTTCCTATGAAATAAAAAACGAGAGAGGACATGCATGCAAGCATCCTATCCTCTCCCGATATCTTAGGGGTAACAGTTCTTTACCTATTACATCTTCCCTGCCCTGGGTCTGCTTACATCATCCCACCCATACCGCCGCCGGCTGGCATGGCTGGTGTCTCTTCTTTAATATTAGCAACAACAGACTCCGTTGTCAACAGAGTAGATGCAACACTGGTAGCATTTTGTAATGCACATCTGGTGACTTTTGCCGGATCCAGAATACCAGCCTCGATCATATTGACATATTCTTCTTTGTATGCGTCAAATCCGGTTCCAACCGGGGACTCTTTCACTTTGTTGATGATGACAGCTCCTTCCAGGCCTGCATTGGCAACAATGTGGTACAGAGGAGACTCCAGGGCTTTCAAAATGATCTGCGCACCAGTCTTCTCATCTCCTTCCAGACTATCCAGAACCTTAGCTGCATCCTTGATAGCATGGATATATGCAGAACCGCCACCTGCAATGATGCCTTCCTCAACAGCAGCCTTGGTTGCTGCAAGGGCATCTTCCATACGAAGCTTGGCTTCCTTCATCTCGGTCTCTGTAGCAGCGCCAACGCGGATTACGGCTACACCGCCTGCAAGCTTGGCAAGTCTCTCCTGCAGCTTCTCTCTGTCGAAATCCGATGTGGTTTCTTCGATCTGTCCTCTGATCTGAGCAACTCTTGCAGAGATAGCAGCCTTGTCGCCCTCACCGTCTACGATCACCGTGTTCTCTTTCTGAACCTTGACAGATTTTGCGTGGCCAAGCTGATCCATGGTGATATCCTTTAACTCCAGACCCAGGTCACTGGAGATTACGGTGCCACCTGTCAGGATTGCAATATCCTGCAGCATCTCTTTTCTTCTGTCGCCGTAGCCGGGAGCCTTAACTGCAACCACATTGAAGGTGCCTCTCAGCTTATTGACGATCAGAGTGGTCAGAGCTTCGCCTTCCACATCCTCAGCAATGATTAAAAGCCTTGCACCGGACTGCACAATCTGCTCCAGAACAGGAAGGATCTCCTGAATATTGGAAATCTTCTTATCGGTAATCAGGATATATGGATTATCCAGAACCGCTTCCATCTTATCCATATCAGTACACATATAAGCGGAAACATACCCTCTGTCAAACTGCATTCCTTCTACCAGATCCAACTCTGTCTTCATAGTCTTGGATTCCTCGATGGTAATAACACCGTCCTTGGAAACCTTCTCCATAGCGTCTGCTACCATCTCTCCAACTTCATCGCTGGATGCGGAGATCGCCGCAACTCTTGCAATCTGCTCTTTGCCGTTGATAGGCTGGCTCATGGAAGCAAGAGCCTCCACCGCTGCGTCCGTCGCCTTCTTCATTCCCTTTCTAAGAACAATCGGGTTGGCGCCTGCTGCCAGGTTCTTCATGCCTTCATTGATCATCGCCTGAGCCAGAACGGTTGCCGTAGTCGTTCCGTCTCCAGCTACATCATTGGTCTTGGTGGCAACTTCTTTTACCAGCTGGGCCCCCATATTCTCAAACGCATCTTCCAACTCGATCTCTTTTGCAATCGTAACACCGTCATTGGTGATCAGCGGAGCGCCAAAAGACTTATCCAGAACAACGTTTCTTCCTTTCGGCCCCAGGGTCACACGAACTGTATCTGCCAGCTGATTTACGCCGGACTCCAATGCTTTTCTCGCATCTACACCATATTTAATTTCCTTTGCCATAATGAATCCCTCCAGTTTTTCAAACTATCTATCTTTCATTCCTTGATTTTCAAATGTTTCTTCTATCGTCTCTTACTTATAGCCACCCTTTACTCAATAACTGCCAGGATATCGCTCTGTTTTACAATGACATACTTCTCATCTTCCACTTCCACATCTGTACCTGAATACTTAGAATAGATCACTTTATCTCCTGCTTTTACCTGCATGGTAATCTCTTTGCCATCCACTACTCCGCCTGGTCCTACGGCGATCACTTCTGCCTGCTGTGGTTTTTCCTTTGCCTGTCCCGGAAGCACAATGCCGGACTTGGTGGTCTCTTCTGCAACCATCTGCTTTAATACGACTTTGTCAAATAACGGTACTAACTTCATATTAAAATTCCTCCTCAAACACCATTTTTTTTGATTCGAAACATCTCTTTCAAATCTCACAACAATGTTATAACACCCTTTGTTAGCACTGTCAAGACTTGAGTGCTAAAATTTTAAAAAATTTTTTATATAAGTCTTTCTTTTTTTGTATAAAGGTATTACAATAGATTAAAATACTATTGATATGTGAAAACAGAAAGGAGCATCCCCGCTATGGCCAAAAAATCATTCGGTAAATTTCTTGCATTTGCTACCGTTTCCGGTGTTGTAGCAGCCGGCGTCTCTTACTTTTTGAAGTACAAGTCTTTTAATAAGGAACTGGATCAGGATTTCCACGATTTTGAAGGCGATGACGAAGAAGATTTCGATGGTTCCCTTCCTCATGAATCAGAAGATTCCAAGCGCACCTATGTAACAATCGGCGAGAAAAAGTCTCCAGCTGCCGCTCCTGCCCAGGACACTGTCAAAGAGGATTTGGAGACTGCTACGGACGGAGCTGCACAAGCCTGTGAAATGGCCAAAGACAGGGTTGTCCCAGCCACGGAAACGTTCAAGGATGAGTCTTCCTCCGTATGGGAAGATGTTAAGGACGGGGTTGCCAAAGCCCAGGAAGTTGCTGAAGCGGTCAAGGAGAACGCAGATACCACCATTATTGAAGAAGATCTTTCTATTTAGCTCATGGTTTTCTAATGGTACCTGATCAAGGGCATGCCTGATAACAGCTGCCAGATAAATAGATTCTCATAAAATAGAGGGGCTGTCATTGACAGCCTCTCATTGATTCCGTACATTCTGTTTTGCCGCACCATGCGGCATACAGCCTGGCAATGCCCTGGCGTATCTGCTCTTCTGTTAGTCGGGCATAGCCCAGCACAATGGTGGAGCGGTTTATGGAGGGGCTATCGCCGATGTAATACGCCGAAAGGCCGTATACACATACTCCAGCCATTCTGGCCATATCCACCAGCCACTTCTCTCCCCGGTCTTTTTTATCGTTTAAAAGCACATGAAGCCCTGCAAATTCTCCTTCTATCTGAAAAAACGCTTCCATCTTCTTCAGTTCCCCAAGCAAACAGTCGTGCTTGCTTTTGTAGATCGCTCTCATCCTGTTTAAATGACGCTCATAATGGCCTTCTACCAGAAACTGATAGATGATCTTCTGGTCAATCCGGGACACTGTGGATGCATAAAAGCTGTATTGTTCCTTATAAATATGCAACAAAGCCCCTGGCAATACCAGATACCCCACTCGGATAGCTGGAGCAATGGACTTGGAGAATGTACCGATATAGATGACCTTCCCTGCTGAATCCATTCCCTGCATAGCCGGGATGGGTTTTCCCCTGTACCGAAACTCACTGTCATAGTCATCTTCAATGATATATCGGTTCCCACTCTTTGCCGCCCAGGTTAACAACTCCTGGCGGCGCTTCACCGGCATGACAATCCCCATTGGATACTGGTGGGAAGGCATAATATAGGCCACATCTGCCTCGCTCTCCTCTAAACGCCCCACATCCATTCCATATCGATCCATCTCTACAGGAGCCATATCATACCCCAGGCTTTCAAATACCCGATAGGCCTGTCTGTAGGTAGGATTCTCCATGGCGATCCGTCTGCCTTGCCCCAACATCCGGGATAGCAGCATAAGCAGATATTCGCTTCCCGCTCCAATGATAATCTGCTCTGCTGCACAATTTACACCTCTGGCGCTATGAAGATATGCCCGGATTGCTTCCCGAAGTCCAGGCTCTCCCTGAGGTGATCCTGTCAGGAACATTTCCTTATTGTCATCCACCAATGTGTTCCTGGTTACTTTACGCCAGGCGTTGTAGGGAAAGCTGGTTAAGTCAATTCCTCTTGGTGAGAAATCCACGAAAGCCCCGGATGCCTCCTGTTCCGGCTCCACCCAAAACTCTTTCGGCAGCTCTGGCTCCACTTCCACCAACTCATCAATCTTCATCACATAACATCCCTTATAGGGGACTGTCTCAATATACCCCTCCGCCGTCAGCTGGTCATACGCCATCTGCGTCGTGGAACGGCTGACCTTTAAATGCTCTGCCAACTCCCTTGTAGAAGGCAGCCTGGTACCTGCTGCCAGACTGCCCTTTCGGATCTCTTCTTTTATATATTCGTAAATCTGCTCATACAAAGGTCTCTCCGTCTGAGCCTTCAAAGGAATCATTAACTCCATAACCGTTACACAGTAATCTTAAATGAGCTTTTCAGGGAAACAATTCGATTAAATACCAGATGCTCATCCGTACTGTCCTTACAGTCCACACAGAAATAACCGTTTCTCACAAACTGGAAGCTGTCAAATGCTTTTGCCCCTTTTAAGGCCGGCTCAGCAAAGCATCCTTTCAGGACGGTTAAGGAATTGGGATTTAAGTTAAGAGTGCCATCGTCATTCAATTTTCCCTTTTCTTCGTCCACAATATTCTCATACAGGCGGCACTCTACCTGTTGGGCTGTATCTGCATGAACCCAATGGATGGTTCCTTTTACCTTCCTTTTGTCAAAACCTGAGCCGCTCTTTGTCTCCGGATCATACGTCCCATGGATCACGGTCACATTGCCATCCTCATCCTTCTCACAACCAGTACAGGTGACAAAATAAGCTCCCATCAGGCGGACTTCATTGCCTGGAAAGAGGCGGAAATATTTCTTTGGGGGATTCTCCATAAAATCTTCCCGCTCAATATACAGTTCCCTTCCAAAAGGAACATCCCTCTCCCCCAGGCTTTCATTCTCCAGGTTGTTGGGAATGGAGAGCATCTCGGTCTGCCCTTCCGGATAGTTGTCAATCACCAGCTTTACCGGATCTAAAATGGCCATCATCCTTGGCTTTTTCATCTTTAGATCTTCCCTGATACAGTACTCTAGCATGGCATAGTTCACGGAACTGTTGGCCTTGGATACCCCTACCAACTCCACAAACCGCTTGATGGACTCCGGTGTATATCCTCTCCGCCTTAAGGCCGCGATAGATACCAGGCGAGGGTCATCCCATCCGTCTACGATTCCATCTTCCACCAGTTTTTTGATATACCGCTTTCCTGTCACCACATTGGTTAGATACAACTTGGCAAACTCAATCTGCCTGGGAGGATTCTCAAACTCACACTCTCTTACCACCCAGTCGTATAAGGGTCTGTGATCCTCAAATTCCAGCGGACAGATGGAGTGGGTACTGTTCTCAACCGCATCCTCACTGTGATGGGCAAAATCATACATAGGATAGATACACCACGCATCACCTGTGTTATGATGGGTATTGTGAGCCACCCGGTAGATCACCGGATCCCTCATATTGATGTTAGGGCTTGCCATATCGATCTTAGCCCGCAGGACCTTTTCCCCATCCTGATACTTTCCCTCTTTCATCTCCTCAAACAGCTTTAAGTTTTCCTCAATGCTGCGGTTTCTGTAAGGGCTTTCTTTTCCCGGCGTGGTAAAGTCTCCCCGGTACTCCCTGATCTGGTCTGCGCTCAGATCGCAGACAAATGCCTTTCCTTTCTTAATCAGGAAAACGGCGCACTCATACATTTTCTGAAAATAGTTGGATGCAAAAAACAGGCGGTCCTCAAAATCAGCCCCCAGCCATTTCACATCTTCGATGATAGACTGTACAAACTCTTCTTTTTCTTTGGTTGGATTGGTGTCGTCAAAACGAAGGTTAAACGTTCCTCCATACTTTTGTGCCAATCCATAGTTCAGTAAAATCGATTTGGCATGTCCAATATGAAGGTATCCGTTGGGCTCAGGTGGAAAACGAGTCTGCACATGATGATACACGCCGTCTTCTAAATCCTTGTCAATCTCCTGCTCAATAAAATTTTTAGAAACCTCTAAAGCTTCCTTATTCTCTTCCATCTTCTTCCTCCATCGGTAATATTCCCAATAATAGGTTATCATAGCATATTATTTCACATTCGAAAAGGGGCTAATCTACAAAATACCAACGGTTCCATCCTTTTTTACCAAATACCCCGCAGATGGCTGCGGGGTATCATCGTTATCCTGAAATCATCATGCAATCATGCTTCTCAGTTCTTTCATTTCTTTTTCAAAATTCCCGACTCTTTCTATAAGATAATTTACCTTCACCTCATAAACCAAATTTTTCACTATCCGTCATAACATTCTCCTTTTCAAACAAATATCAAGTTCATGTCAAACTGGAATCATTATATCATAGATGAACCCCATAGTCTATTCAATTGTCAAGGTGGTTTGGATAATTACAAGGACTTAGAATACATGGATACACGTGAACTACTTAGATATAGAAGAGAATTCTTATAAACCAAC
>JAETTS010000072.1 GCA_021769025.1 Enterocloster bolteae | reverse complement strand
GGTAACCAGATAAAAAGTTCCCTCTATCATATCTCCATATTCCAGATATCTGCTGTTAATCTCATAACCAATATGGTTTCTCAGGCCCCCAAACGAACCGTTCATCACTTTTACACGAGAATTGGAAGAATATACCAGGCCCTTACAGTGAAGGCTATTGTCACTGGTTATAAACAATTCTTTCCTGATCAATTCTCCGGCCTGAATCTCTTCATCAAACCGCTCCGGCTGAATCGTAAGCGCCGGTTTCTCCATATCTACAATGCCTTTTGCCAGGCGGTTTATCCGCTCTCTCATGTTTCTTTCACCTGTCTCATTGGTCTTCGTCTGCGGCGCGCCGCTATACTGTTTTTTAATTCTATCACATTTTTGCTTGATTTACTATCCTAAAGTTGGTATGATATAAAAAATAATATTCCAAGTAAAATCACCAAACATTATCATCCGGAGTACAAATATGTTAACCGAACCAAAGACCCTATACAAATTGATGAATCTTTATATGTTAAAACGAGTAAATATTCCTCTGACCAATTCCCAGCTTACGGATTTTTTCCTGAAGCATGAGTATGCTCCCTATTTCACCCTCCAGCAGGTGTTAAACGAGCTTCTGGAATCCGGTCTTATCCGGATGCATGCCAATCACAGCACCACCCGCTATGAGATCACCAAAGAAGGGGAGGAGACTCTGGAGTTTTTCGGAAAGAATATTTCCCCTGCCATTGTGGAGGACATGGATCAGTATCTAAAAGAGAACCAGTTCCGCATCCGCAACGAGGCTGGCATGATCTCAGACTACTATAAGTCTACCAACCAGGATTACATCGTTCACTGTGAGATCCGGGAAGGCAAAACCGTTCTGTTGGATTTAAGCCTGTCCGTTCCAGACCGGGAACAGGCGGAATCCATGTGCAGCCACTGGGATCAGAAAAGCCAGGAGATCTATTCCTTTGTCATGAAAACCCTGATGACCAATCCTTGATTACACCACAACAAAGAAAGGAGCACACATATGTCCAGGCAAACCCCTGCCAGCTATTATGATCAGCTTACAGCACAGATCCGGAAAGAAAAGAAAGCGTTAAAGCGAAAAAAGGCTCTGTTGAAAGCCAAACTGTTTTTTGTCATTGTTCTTCCGTGCTTTCTTATCTTTCTGTTGGTAAAGACCGCCCAGACATGGATCCGCCTGAAACTTAAGTCCGTCGCCACCCGAATAACCAAACCTCAAAAATCTCAAGACCAGCCTCCACAGTAGCTTTCCATATTCCCCTTTTAGAGGCCGGTCTTTTTCCCCCGCAATCGATTAATCTCTTCCGCCAAAAGTTTTATGTTGGCGATCAAAGAATCAAAAATTCCAAACTGATACAGGTTCACCACCAGAATTCCCACAGGAACCGCCAGAATCATACCAGAGATCCCTCGCAGCTTAAACCCCAGATACAGAAGGAACAAGGTTGCAAATGGTGAAAGCCCCATGGAATCTCCTACAATCTTAGGCTGAATGATCTGGCGCACCGCCTGGGTTAAAAGATACAGAAGGATCAGTCCTACAGCAAACGCCCATTCGCCTGATAAAAGCTTCACCACCGCCCAGGGAAATAATGCTGTCCCAGTTCCAAACAGAGGAAGAAAATCCAGAAACGCAATGAGTGCTGCCAGAATCAGGCCATAGTTTACTCCCAACACCAAAAAACCAATTGCCAGAATGACCGCCACCACGAACATAATCCGAAACTGTGCCAGAAAATAGCCTCCAATAAGCCTCTTTATATCTTTCTTCAGGAATTGCAAATACTTTTTCACTCCTTCCGGCATGATCCGGTTAAGTGTTTCCAGCATCTGATCCCTTTCCACAATAAAAAAATAGGAAGAAAAAATCACTACGATCGAGTTGACCAGCGCACCTGGAATCCTCTTGGCCACATTCCCTGCCACAGTCACCGTGGGAAACGCAATCTTTGACATCAGGTTACCTGCCAATTCCCCCAGGTTATTGCTGAACTGAGTGATCGAATTCTGAATCCCGTCTGGCAGACGCTCAAACAGATTGGACAGAGCAAGAAATGCGCTCTGAACCTCTTCCTTCCCAGCCTGATACAGTTCCGGCAGATCCCCTATGAGTCCTGCCAATTCCATAAACAACCTGGAAAACAAAAAATATACGCCACCGATCACCACTGCCAGAACCAGCACCACGATCAGCACTGAACTGTGCCTGCGCACCAATTTCAGATGCTTCTCCAGAAAGCGAACCAGCGGATTGGCAATCATGGCAATGCACCACCCAATGACAAAAGGCATAAAGAACTTAAGAAGCCACGGCCCCAAAGTACAAGCCAGGACAATAGCTGCCATCGGAACCAGAATATTCAGCAATATCCTTATTATTCGTTTTCCATCTTCCATATCCGATCCCCACATTTCCCTATCTATTCCGATCCCCACTAAGCGGGCTACTTTTTCATGTTTTTGCGGGTCCCAAAGTCATGTATCGACATGCAAGCATGTCATACATGACCTTTTGACCCTGGTATCATCATAGTATTGAGGACAAAAACCGATACACTTCCTCCATCTCCTCATCGGTACCAATGGTCACTCTCAAGTAGTTGGACAGCCTGGGTGCATCAAAGTACCGGACATAGATCTGCCTGCTTCTCAATGCCTCCAGAATCTCCTTTGCACTGACCGTATCATGGGTGATAAACAAAAAATTAGCTCTGGAATCCAGACACCGAAAGCCCAAATCTGACAACCGCCCCTTGGCCCGTTCCCTGGTATCCACAATCTTTTGCACGGTCTGACAGAAATAATCCTGCTCCTTTAAAGCCGCTGTTCCCAAAAGAATCGAGGGCAGATTCATCGTATAGGAATTGTAAGAATATTTCACATCTTCCATAGCCTTTATAAGGGTCTGGGAACCAAATGCATATACAATCCGTACGCCAGCCATAGAACGGGATTTGCTGAATGTGCATACCACCAGCAGATTCTCATACCTGTCCAAAAGCGTCCTGGCAGAGACTCCCCCAAAATCAATATATGCCTCATCGACGATGACTATCACATCCGGATTGTGATTCAGGATATCTTCCACCCCTTCCAAAGGCAGGAAAATCCCGGTAGGCGCGTTGGGATTGGGAAAAACCACGCCTCCGTTTTCCCTGTAATAATCCTCTGGCCTGATGCGAAACTCGTCATCCAATTCAGGTGTCTCATAGGGAATCTGAAACAGGTCAGCCCACACCGGATAAAAAGAATAGGTGATATCCGGAAACAGAATCGGCTTTCCAGAATTAAAAAATGTCAGAAACGCCATTGCCAGCACATCATCCGAGCCTACCCCCACAAAAATCCGGTTTGTCTCAAGCCCATACACTTCTCCCAGCGCCTCTTTAAGAGGCGTAGCCGCCGGGTCAGGATACTTGCGCAGCTGTTGCCCATCCATATCCTTCCATGCCCTTAATACTCCTGGTGCCGGAGGATAGGGATTCTCATTGGTATTTAATTTGATAAGCTTGTCTCCCTGAGGCTGCTCTCCAGGCACATAAGGAACAACCTGGCGAATATGTTTCTCCCACGGCTTCATCATCTTCCATCCTCCCTGATCCCTCTTTTGCCTTCTTCCTCGCCGACATATCCGTACTCCTGGGCCACCTTTTGAAACGCCGGGAGAGACCGCTCAATCTGCTCATATGAGACACAATAAGAAATCCTCACATACCCGGGACAGGCAAAAGAACTTCCTGGAACCACCAGAATATGATAATTTTTACACACCTGGCAGAACTTCTTCTCATCCTCCTCAGGAGACTTGACAAACAGATAAAATGCCCCCTGAGGCTTGATGCACACAAACCCATATGTGGTCAATGCATGATACAGAAGGTTCCGGTTTCTGTCATAGGCCTCCACATTCACCGCAGTATCCAGGCAGCGCTTGACCACTCTCTGCATCAGAGACGGCGCATTGACACATCCCAGGACTCGATTGGCGATAGAAGCAGCACCAAACACCTTCTCGCTGTCCTTTAACTCATCCGGAATCACAAGATATCCAATCCTTTCCCCTGGAAGTGACAAGGACTTACTGTAAGAATAGCATACCACTGTATTCTCATAAAAAGCTGTCACATAGGGAACCTCCACCCCGTCATAAGCCAGCTCCCGGTAAGGTTCATCGGAAATCAGGATAATGGTACTACCGTACTCCTTCTGTTTCCTCTCAAGGATCCAGCTAAGTTCCTTCAATGTCTCCTGTGAATACACCACCCCGGTAGGATTGTTTGGCGTATTGATAATCACCCCTTTGGTCTTGGGGGTTATTCTCTGCTCAAATGCCTCCAGATCAGGCTGGAAACTTTCCGTATTCGGAGGAACCACCACAAGCTGTCCGTCATAATTTTGTACATACGCATTGTACTCCAGAAAATACGGAGCAAATACCATCACCTGATCCCCAGGATTTAAAAGGGTTTTCAGAATCACATTCATCCCGCTGGCTGCCCCAACTGTCATCAGAATGTTATTCTGATGGAACTTTGTCTGGAACCGTCGGTTTAGAGACTGGGCAACCGCCTCTCTCACATCCTCGAACCCTGCATTATTCATGTATCCGTGAACAAAGGTAGACGGTTCCTCCTCCAGCACATCCAGAATTGCCTGCTTCACCGCCTCCGGAGCCGGAACATTGGGATTTCCTAAACTAAAATCATACACCTGTTCCGCCCCATAGATTGCTGCCATCCGCTTTCCTTCCTCAAACATCGTACGGATGGCCGAATTATTCTCCACCAAAGGCCTCATTCTCTCTGATATCATAAAAACTGTCCTCCACATTCATATACAATCTATCGCCTGCTCATCCCACAGTAAACCGCCATCACCAGGGTAACCGCAAAATAAAACCAGGTTGTGGGATTGCTAAACCACGTAGTAAAAAAAGAAAGCATCATATAGATGGCCATCTGCCCATACAGCACATAGCCCATGGGATTCTTCATGTCCTTTAGCTTCTCCACCAGGAAGAAGCAGACCGCTCCCAACACACAGGCAAACACAACCACTCCCACTACCCCAAAATCATAATACGCATCATAAAACATGGTCAGGGTCGTTAGTTCTTCCTTGTCCACATAGATTGGGAAACTGATGAGATAAGGAAACAAAAACTTAAGCCCTGTAAGCGCCCATACCGGAAACAGGCTGCGGATCCCCCAGGTATGCGCCGGAAGGGCATCCACCAGGCAATTGAAGTTCTCATAATTATTGGCAATATAGATATATGGCTGAGAGATGAAGATGGGCATCCCCTCGTTCTTCATCTCGAATATTCCATTTAAGTAAGCAACATCATGGCTTCTGGCCACTGTCAGGATAATATAGAAAGGGATCACCACTGCCACAGCCCCCACAACCAGCCATGGCTCCACCCGCCTCTGATAAGCACAATACGTAAACACCGCCAAAGCCACAGCAAAAATCAGCTGAAACCTGGACACACACAAGATCGGGATCAACAGGGCGATCAGGGTCATGAAAAGGATCAGCAGGTTCCTTGCCAGACGCCTGCTTCCTCCCTGAAGGAAAAATAAAACAGAAAGAGCCGGTACCAAGACACACGATACGGTCAGATAATGAACTCCGGACAGATGAAATTCGGAATATGCATGGGGGACTCCCCGCAAAAACAATGGAATAAATCCTAAAACCACTGCTTCAAAAAGAAAGGCAGCCAGCGAGACTGTCGTTAATACAAGGATACTGTAAAAAACCGGACGTACGGAACTCCTCCGCCGTCTTCTCTTTCGTTCGAAGCGTCCCTCCTCCCCAAACCAATTCTCCAACATCTGGAAGGTCAGCCAGAAGCCTGCAAACGCAAGAAAAAAGCAAAACCAAGTCAGCAAACCCCAATCCGTCTGGAGTCTGCTTAACTTTAAACAGGCGATGCCCTGTCCTCCCACCCAAAAAGCGGAAAACAGGCCTCGCAGATGTATTACATTCCTTGTTCTATGATAATCATAATAATATAAATATCCTGCTGCCAGCAAAAGTGCGATTCCCGATAAGTAATACAGATGGAAATGCGCCAATACCCAGCTGGCCACATAACAGATCAGATAAACTATCATATGTCCTGTCCTTTGTGTCCGTCATTCCTGTTGGATAAATGCTCTCATATACTCTTCCACTTCCCCCGCAGTCACAAATCCCATGACCTTGTCAGCCACAGCCTGTAACTCTTGGGTGCTGTATCCTGCAATGATCTTCTTCGCCTGCAGAATCAAGGATGGGCTCATGCTGAATTCACTTAATCCAAATGCCAGCAAAAGCGGGATCATCATAGGATCACTGGCAGCTTCCCCACACATACCCACCATAATTCCTGCTTCCCGTCCACAGGCAATCACATGGCGGATGCAGCGCAACACAGCCGGATGGAAAGCCGAATACAGATAAGCCACCTTCTCATTCCCCCGATCCACAGACATAAGGTACTGGGTCAGATCATTGGTTCCGATACTGAAGAAATCCGCCTCCCTGGCAAAAACATCTGCCATCAGGCATGCAGCCGCTGTCTCTATCATGATTCCTACCGGAATTTCTCTGTCATATGGAATCTTCTCTCTGTCCAGTTCCTTTTTTATCTGCTCAATCAGGGCTTTTGCCTCCCTGAATTCATCAATAGAGGTTACCATAGGGATCATGATCTTCAGATTGCCAAATGCGCTGGCACGCAGAAGAGCCCGAAGCTGAGGACGGAAAAGATCCTCTTTTCGATCCAGACACAACCGGATAGCACGATATCCTAAAAACGGATTCTCATCCTTCTCAAGCCCCATGTAGGGAATCTCCTTATCACCACCAATGTCCAGCGTACGGATGATCACTGGCTTTCCCTGCAGGGCAGATACCACATTCTTGTAGGCTTTAAACTGCTCCTCTTCCCCTGGCATGGAGTCTCTGCCCATAAACAGAAACTCTGTGCGGAACAACCCTATAGCATCACCGCCATACTTAAGAACCGACTCCACATCTTCCGGCATCCCAATATTGGCTGCCAGTTCCACATGAATGCCATCTTTCGTCATAGCAGGGCAATCCAGATAGCGTTCCAGTTCCTTCCTCTCTCTCTGGTAAGCCTGTCGCTTTTTCTCGTACTCTGCTTTCTGCGCATCACTTGGGGCTGCAATCACGATTCCGGTATCACCGTCCAGCAACATATCCATGCCATCCCGGACAACATCCAAAATTCCTGCTACCGCCACCACCGCCGGAATCTCCAAGGCCCTGGCCAATATGGCACTATGGGAAGTCCTGCCGCCCCCTTCTGTCACGATTCCGGACACCCGTGCCGGATGAATCCCTGCTGTCACAGACGGAGCTAAGTCCCTGGCCACAAGGATACTGCCCACAGGCAGGGCTGCCAGATCCACCGGGGAGATACCTAAAAGAATCTGCTGCATCCTGGTCTTGATATCCCTCATATCCGCTGCCCTCTGCTGCATCAACTCATCATCCATAGACGCAAACATTTCTGCATAACGACTGCAGACCATCTCAACCCCATATTCCCCGCAGACAGATTCTTCAGCAATGGTACTCTCAATCTCACCTGCCAACACAGGATCCATTAAAAGCATCTGATGCCCCTCTATGATCTCTGCCTCTTTTTTTCCTGCCCTTGCAGCCAGAGAAACTGCCAGTGCTTTGGTCTGCTCCGCCGCCGTATTTCGCGCATCACGAAAACGCCGTATCTCCGCTTCTGCATCCGCTGTGCGTTCCCTGCGGATCACCAACTCCTCGTCTTTTATCACCACAGCTTTGCCAATGCCGATTCCTGAAGCTGCACGGATTCCCCTATACATTGACTTCTCCCTTCAACATAGATCCAGGCTATTCCCCCAGGCCGCTTTCCACGACTCGAATCATGGAATCCAACGCCTCTTTCTCATCTTCTCCCTCGCAGACAAACTCAATCTCATCTCCACTTTTCACACAGGCGCCAAGAACACTTAGCACGCTTTTTGCATTGGCTGTCGTGTTCCCGATCCGGAAATGGATTTTTGATTTAAACAAGATCGCTTTATTGCAAAGAATGCCTGCCGGCCTCAAATGAAGGCCAGTTAGATTCCTGATCACAACTTTTGCACTTACCATATCCATCCCTCTCATCTCATTCTTTTATCATAACGTCTTGTCGGCTGAACCCCTACTCTTCTTCTGATTCCTGAGTACCTTGTCCAGGATCTGAATCCTCTTCCCCGTTTCCTTCCCCTGGTTCTGCATTCAGATCCTCTACGACGATCATCACAGGTCCCTGGCCCACCAGTTCAAACCCGTCTCTCAAAAATGCTCCAAATCTTGCCGGGTGAATACCTGGCCCCATGCCTGTTACATCCATGCTAAGTACAATGTCTTCCATCTGAATTCGATCTACGTCCTCGGAAAGTCCCCGAATCTGAAGTTCTACTTTATCCTGTTCAAAATAATAGGAATAATTCTCTTCCTGTCCTTCAAATATTACGTCAACCAGATCGTAATCCACCTTTTTTACTACCAGAGGCTCTACCTTTAAGGTAACCGTCGCCTTTGTCGCCGAATCATTGGCCATAGTTATATTATCCGGCAAAACTTCCGTTAAGTCAACCTCTACCTGTACATCCCCGGTGGCTCCGTCTACATTCAGCATACTTTCTGGAATGGTAAGGGTGTTGACCGAAGCCAGAGCCGCTTTCAGTCCTTCCACGGAGACACTCTTCACATCGCATTCCACCCCTGTAAACCGATAACCATTCTCCACCGTTCCACCTACCTGGAAATCCAGGGCCAGATTCTTCACATTCAGAATCGTAATATGATAATCAACCTCTTCAATATTGACTTTTACTTCTGAGCCAAGATTCAATTCGTTGTCATTGGCATCATAAAACTTTACCTTGGCAATCCCGTCCTGGTCGGAATTGATTCCTTCCACTTTCAGTTCAACCCCCGCAGAACTGATCTGTCCAATTACAGACACAGCGCCTGTCACATAGACATATCCCGGATTTAAGGTTACCTGGCCCAATGCATACCCTTCCTGCTCTGTTCCAACTGTGTGAGGCCTTAAATCAAAACGCTTCCTCTGGAGAGGCTCTGTCTTGATCTGCACCACTCCCGGTTTCACCGTAGGGGTTCCCTCAATCAAAGGACGGACACTGTCATTGGCAATCTCTACCTGAACTGGGATGGAACCTGTCACATCATACAGCTGAGACAGATCCGCATACGCATAAAAATCACCGGCGCTTACCCGGTACTGATCTCTGACCCGCACATCATAGCTGACGGTAACCGTATTTTTTCCTACAAGCTCATAGGTTAAATTGGCTTTCTCCAAAATATCTTCATTCACCATCTCCACTGCAACCGTTCTGGTCTCTGTCATCACCGGGTTGGACACATTTACCATGATCAGCCACATAAAGACAGCCAGAACCACAGCCAGAATCTTAAGTCCCAGATTATTTGTCAGCCTTTCTTTCATCCTTCAGCCTTCCCTTCCAAATTCTGAACCGGTTTCCATGTTCTTCCTCCTGCCCCAGCTTCTCCGACAGCGCCT
>JAETTS010000071.1 GCA_021769025.1 Enterocloster bolteae | reverse complement strand
GGGCTTTAAAAAATACTCCCGCACCCCCAGGCGCAGACAGCGCACCGCATAATCAAATCGGTCATACCCGCTGATTACGAGAAACTTGGAATCTGGGAGAAGCTCCTTTAAAGATTCCAGATATTCCAGTCCGCCAAGCCTTGGCATGTTGATGTCTGTAATGATCACCTCAGGAAGAAACTCCTCTGACAGACGCAAAGCTTCCATGCCGTCCTTTGCGGTTTTCACCACCTCAAAATCCGCTGTGTGCATATGCAGGTATCTGGCAAGTCCTCCCCGAATGCCGGCCTCATCATCTGCAATCAAGATACGATACATAGGTTTCCACCTCTTTTTCTCCCACCAAAGGCATCCGAAGGGTCACCACCGCTCCTGCCTTTGGCCCATTCTCAATGGTCAGGCCGTACTCTTCTCCAAAATACAGCCGGATCCTTTCATTAACATTGAAAATCCCATATCCTTCCCGATTCATTACCAAACCCTTATCAAGCCCGCCTTTCAGGCGCGCAAGTAACTTCGGCTCAATGCCAACCCCATCATCCCACACCTGAAAACGCAGGGCGTTTCCATCTGCCATTCCTATAATACGAATCGTTCCGCCTTCGTCTTTTTCCTTCAGTCCATGGTAGATGGAATTCTCCACAAGAGGTTGAAGGATAATCTTGGGTACATAGGCATCCAAAAGCTGCTCCTCCACCTGAATCGTATAATCCAGAGTATCCCCGTAGCCGTATTTCTGAATGGACAGATAACTGCTGACATGCTTAAGTTCTTCCGATATAGGAATCATCTCCCTGCCTCTGCTTAAATCGATTCGGAATAACGTGGCTAGAGCCTGAACCATGGCACTGATCTCCGTTGCATCATGCTCCTCCGCCTTCCACCGGATGGAATCCAGGGTATTATATAGAAAATGAGGATTGATCTGGGCCTGAAGGGCAATTAGTTCCGCCCTGCGCTTTAGCAGCTGTTCGATGCGAACCTTCTCCTTCTCTTCCTTCAGCCGGGTAATATACCGCTCTGTATTCTCTACCATCCGGTTGAAGCTGTCTGTCAAAATTCCAATCTCATCCTTATTCTCGTACAAAAATGATGTCTGGTAATCCGTCTCCCCCACTGTCTCCATGACATGAGCCAGTTCTTCCATGGGGCCGGTGATCTTTTTTACAGCCTTGGTTGTAAAAAAGCAGATGCCAGCCGCCGCTCCCAGATTTACTAAAAAAAGCGCCACAGCGATTCCATTTAACTGTCCCATTCGATCCTCTGGATAAAAATACAAGACATACCACGGTGTGGCATGAACCTGTTTCCAGCCTCCTAAAATCGTCTGTCCATTCTCCTTAAGCCGCACGACTTCCTCTTCGTCCATCTGGGAAAGCATCCCTGGTATCCTTGCCTGGATCCAGCCATACTTTGATGGAATATGATCTGCAAATACTTCCCCTTTTACTGAACTTACTGCGACAAATGCACCGGAGGGAACCTCAATCTGGCTGAGATATTCGGAAATCTTTGCCTGATCTAAATTGACCAAAAGCCCGGCCGGTTCCTGGCAGCCTTCTACCTCCAACCGGCAGATCACCGGTATCACTGGCCGGTTGGAAATGAAAATGGGGTCATAATAGAAATCTCCCCAGATAACCGGGCTCTTCTGTGTCAAAAAATCCTCATACAGGCTACTTTCTTTAAAATCATAATGCTCATTCATCAGAACCGTCATATCTGAATAGCTGCCTTTCGGCGTATAGAGATAGATGGTGGAGAGCCACGGCTCCGTCACTTTATAGGAGGACAGAACGCCAGCCATCTCCCCCAGCAGAACCCCGTTATTCTTGTTCTCCTCAAACAGGATCTTCCTCAGATTCCTGTCAAACAACTCGTTGGTCTGAATATAATACAGCCGCTCAATCACACTTCTGACCTTATGGTGGATATACGATTCTGTCTGCTGCAGCTGTATCTTGCAGTTCTCATTGTTTTGTCTGGACACATAACGATAGACAAACCCATACAGGCAGGCATAGCTTACCAGAAATACAAGCAGTGAGCCAAAAAGGACAGAACGGGAGATTCTGGACTGCAGGCTCTGAAATGCTTCTGCCTTCTTCTTTGTCCTTCCTCCCATATTCTGTCCTCCTGTGATCCCTCTGCTGCCGTTTGATTCCTTACGGTCCGTTGATTTCATGCTGCCTCTTACTTGCTGATATCCTGTCCCAAGGGGTCAAAGTTTGGATAAAGAATTCTCTCCTGCCCTCCATCCACAACTTTATCATAAGCAGCATTGTAACGAGTATTCAAGTCTTCGATAGCTCCATCGATATCAGTCATTCCAAAGATACACTCTACAGCCACCGTAGTATAATCTTTCCCTTCCACCACCACATTGAGGGGCAGAGGGGGCCAGTTCTGATCTCTTTCATTCATGGCAAGATCCGGCATCTTGGCAATGGTTTCCGGCGGTTCTACTCCCTCTATGGCACTGGGGATCATGACCGTTCCCAGGCCCAGGGTATAGTACTCTCCCATCACATCATCACTGTGAAGGAATTCCATAACCTCCCACGCTTCCTCCGGGTGGGAAGTATTGATATTGATTCCAAGATTGCTTCCGCCGAACCACAGAGACTGCTTCCCCTCTACCTGGCCGGTCATAGTCGGAAGCTGGGCGCAATTCCAGTTTACATCCGTCGGGAACTGGCTTAGATAGACTCCTGGCTCCGCATGGCTTATGGAAATGTACATTCCAATATTCCCTGCTGCAAACTGGGTTCTCAAAGGATCAATGTCCAGAGACTCGCTGCCTGGGAATGCCACCCCTGTTGCGCAGATCTCCTTAAACAACTCCAAAACCGGCTTGTAGCTGGCAAAATCATACCGGCCCTCTTTGTAGTCAAATCCGCATCTTGTTCCACCACTTAACTGTACAATGGGATCAATACTTCTCATCACCGCGCTCTTGGTTGATTTGAAATTCCCTGCAAAACCATAGATTCCTTCTCCGCTTAACTGCTCCGTGATAAGCTTTGCATCCGCTGCCATCTCTTCCACAGTCTCCGGTGGTCCGGCAATGCCTACACGGTCAAAAATATCCTGATTATAAAACAGTCTACAGGCCGAAGCCGTATAGGGAAGGCTGTAGATTTCTCCATCATAGGAGTTGATTCCTTCTATAAAAGCACCCTGGCCGAATCTTGCCTTGTATGTATCATTCAAAAAGGAATCCAGGCTCATCATATATCCCTTTGAGAAATTGGTAGCAAAATCTGTAAGCTGAAACACATCCGGTGCTGTACCTGTGCTGAATGCCAAATCCAGCATCTGAGAATAGTTATCAGCATACACCTGAAAATCAATGTAGATGCTTTCACTGCTATCATTAAATTCTGCAATCTTCTTTGTCATATATTCCTGATCATGACGGTTGGTCGTCCAGTAAGAGATCGTCGTCTTCCCCTCTGCCTGAGCGGAAACCTGTGTATCCTTTCCCGCCTCTACCTGGGTCGTTGTCTCCTTCGGGCTGTCTCCTGTGCTGTTACCACCACTCCCCCCGGAATTTCCTCCGGAACATCCTGCCAGCCCTGCTGTCACAACAGCTGACAATATAATCGAAACAATCCTTCTCACTTTTTTCATTGCGTCCTCCATTCTACAGGAATGTGGTTCTCTTCCTGCTCCTGCATTGGTTTATCTCTGCCTACCTTAAATGTTCCGGATCATAAAACAACCGGACTTTATTGTGGTAAATCCCCAGTCCCTGGTGAATACCGTCATCGATCTGGGTTCCCTGGATCTCTCCTGACAGCAGCTTATCCGCGGCTTCCAGATAATCACTGATAAAGCTTTTATCCGCTTTTCCCAGACAATCATGCCCCTGGCAGATGTAGTCATATTCCTCTCGCCGGCTCCACAAAAGAGCAACTGTATTCCGGTACTCCTGCAGTGTGGTGGTTATGGGCCAGAAGTTCAAAAGCAGGCAATCGTTTACTGTGTCCCCTGTAAACAGAAGCCGTTCCTTCTTATCTAAAAAGCATACAGATCCCAAACTATGTCCCGGCGTAGAAATCACCTCTACTGAACGGTCTCCCAACTCAAAGACCATTCCTCCCTTCATAGGCAGGAAAGTCGCTGCTCCATCCTCCCGGATCAGTGCAAGTAACTCTTCCTCTGTGGCTTCCGGGTTGCGAACCCTTCCTCTGGTCCTGGCATAGCGTTCCCGAAATGCATTGCCTTCTTCCTCTGTCCGTACCCGTCCATCTTCCGTCAAAAAGGCCATGTCCTTCTGACACAGGTATGTAGGCTCATGAAACAGATGGCTCCCTCCAATATGATCCCCATGTCCATGAGTCGCCGCGATGATAAGGGGCTTTCCCGTCAAATTCCTTACGTCTTCCTCCACAGGTCCCAGGCCGGCTCCTGTATCGATCAGAAGTGCCTTCTCCTCTCCTTCCAGCAAATAAAAATTGTCCAGCTTGTAGTCACTGATCAGCCATGTCTTCGGCGCAATCTCTACAATCGGTCGTTCTATCATGTCGTTCTCCTCCTTTTTTGAACTTGGTTGACCCATATCCATGGTCCATTGCAAGGGAGCTTACATTCACCATAGCTGCCGGTCAACACTTTTATAGTAATTATACATGAAACCTGGCTTTTGGGTGTTGAACGGATTATCAATCCTTGTGGAAATATTTCAGATGATGGCTACAAAAAAGAAGGGCTGTGTAAATGTTTCGTTGCCCTGCATTTACACAGCCTTTCTCGTCCTCTATCCTATTGCCCAATGGCCTCTTGGTTTCTCCTATCCTTTTAGAGCCTTAAGCTTTGCATTGGTCTCCTCCACATTCATCTGGGAAAGCACCAGCATGATTACCACATCAATTACCAAAGGCAGCCACAGATACATGATATGTAGCATGTCAATGCAGGAATCCGGCTGGATGGCAAGCTTCCCGTCAAACTTGCTGATCTCCAACAGCCAACCGGCAATCGCCGTTCCAAGCCCTCCTCCAAGCTTTACTCCCAGGGAGGTACAGGAATACATGGTTCCGTCCACCCGTTTTCCCTTTGTCAAAAATGTGTACTCTGAGCAGGAGGCAATCACCGCATTCATATCCCCCTGCCATGGTCCTTGCCCCAGCGCTGCCAGTGCTGTAAACAACAGCATCAGCTGCACGCTTCCCATATAGCCTGCGACTACCACAAGGGCTCTGCCCATCACGGCGATGATATATCCTCGCAGATTCAACTTATACATGCCATTCCATTTGCCAACCAGCGTAGGAGTGAAAATAAGTGCGATAATCAGAGGGATATTGATCGCCCACGAGAACACCCCGTACAGGTTCTCATTTTTCAGTACATAGGTCATATAATAGATGCCTGCGTTGATCATCGCCCCATATAGCTGCTGCAAAATGTAAACACCGCAAATCATCAGGTAAAACTTGTTGGATATCAGAAGCCGGAATGCCTCTGCCAATCCATATTTCTCATCTTCTGAAGCTTTGTCCTTCCCCTCATTCAATTCCTCCTCCGGAAGTTCCTTTACAGAGAGCGCCGAGACCGTATTGATCACCAGGCCGATGACTGCGTAGATGACTGCCACAGTTCTCCAGGCTGCCGCTCCTCCTTTGCATCTGGCAACCAGGCCAATGGTGACGGACTGGATAAGCAGGCTTGTGGCAAAGGCAAAGATAAACCGGTAAGATCCCATCTGAACCCGCTCCTTGCTGTTCTTGGTAACCAGGGAGGTAAGGGCTGAATAGGCGATGTTGTTGGCCGTGTAAAACACGCCGTTTAACAGTGTGTAAGCAATAAAAAACCAGGCATACTGGGCTGTCTCGCCCCAATCTGTGGGAACCGCGAAGATGGCCACCAGGGTAACTGCACAGCCAATGTAGCCGTACAGCATCCATGGCCTGGCTTTTCCAAGCCTGGAATGGGTCTTGTCGATCATAGATCCGAAGAAAATGTCTGTAAACCCGTCAAACAACTTGGAAACCGCAATCAGTGTGCCCACAATCCCTGCGGACAGGCCGATGGTATTGGTCAGATAGATCATGACAAAGGATGATAAAAATGCATACACCACATTGCCGGCAATGTCTCCGGAGCCGTATCCCACTTTGTTATACCATTTCAAATAGGTCTTCTCTTCCATAAAGAATTCTCCTTTCATATTCGGCGCTTTCACAAACGCACATCATGATGTTTTGGTAGTTACTCTTTATGCCTTCAGACACTCCATCTCCGGATTTTTGCATGCTTGAATATCCAAAAGCGATAATTGCTTATCCTTTCACAAACGGAACGAATTTAACCTGAAAATAAAAGGCTGTCTCATCAAAACGATAGGGAGTCGCCAACTTAGGCCCACAGCTGTTTGAACCTATCCCGTTGAGGGCATAATCGATGCACAGTACTGTGCTCTCTGATTCCTCCAATTCAAAGTGGTGCATCTTCTCCTCCAGTTCCTCCTGAGTATAGACAGATGCATTGAAGGAAAATCTCTGTTCTGATGCCGCCGCAATCCCAAACTGTCCATTGGACAATTCCACATAATCACAGTCAAAATGGCTTCCGTTTTCCTGCGGGCGGATATAGTCCTCATGAAGCTGCCCAACTATCCCACGGTACAGCCCGTGGCTGGCCGCCATATGCTTATCCCGATAACTTTCCATCGGCCCATAGCCGTAATAGGAAACATGTTCCAGGTTCTTAGAGAGGAAAAGGCGCAGGCCAAACCGGGGAAGCTCTGGAAACTCTCCATTCCTCACAACTTCCATAGCTGCTTTGATGCCTCCGGCGCAGTCCACAGTCCAGGATGCCTTTATGTCCAGTATCCGTGAGACCGATGCCGCCGAAACCGACATCCTGGTTAAGATCACCACTCCATCCCCATTCTGTTTCACAAGAGTGTCATAGGCTCTTGCATAGGCCTCATGATAATGAGCCCTCTTCCATTCCAGCTTTGCATACATATCATTGTCTGTAGGAGCCCTCCAGATATTGACTTCCATAGGTTTATCCAGATATTCCCTGCCGGCGTAACAGAGGGCTTCAAACAGTCCGGTTTTCTTGCTGTATGTATAGGAAAATCCTTTTCCCTTTATGATCACCCTGCAGTCTGTCTCCATTACATCCAATCCTTTGTCTGTATCCGCTACCGGATTCAGCCATCTGAGGGCTGTCTGATTTCTTCCATCCTCATTCTCAAGCAGGAGTTCGTCAAAGCCAAGTATGTGCCCTGCCGGAACCATAGGGGAATCAAAAAGACATTTATAAATGATCTTTAGATACGCTCTTCCGGACTTTGGAACCGTCACGTCCAGCTTCACAGTCCCTTCCCCATGAGGCGGTATGGAGCATCCTGAAATCTCCCCTCCACAGATGCAGATGCCGTCACTGCTTACCTCATAACGGATCTCTGCATAATCCTTCAGATCCGTAAAATCCAGATAATTCCGAAGCCTCAGTTCCTTTGTCTTGACATCATAGGAGACTACCCGTGCCGGGCGGTGTACATTTTTATATTCCAGCAATCCTGTATGGGGAGTCCGATCCGGATAGACCAGACCGTCCATACAGAAATTACCGTCATGTATGGTCTCGCCAAAATCCCCTCCATAGAAATACGCGGTTCTTCCGTTTACCGTCTTGCCCATACAGATTCCGTGATCGCACCATTCCCACACAAATCCTCCGCACATCCTGTCGTTATTGTGGATCAGCTGAAAATAGTCTTCCAAATCCCCGGGACCGTTGCCCATAGAGTGGCAATACTCAACCAAAAGAAACGGCTTACTTCCATCCTTTTCAAAATACTCCTGAATCTCGGGAATATCTGGATACATTCTACTGTACAGATCCAGGTTGGAATAATCATAGGTCACATCATAATTTCGGTATCTTGCGCTTTCATAGTGGGTGATTCTCCCTGGATCAAAGTGTTTGGTCCAAGCCAGAGCCTTCTCAAAATTGCATCCGTATGCGCTTTCATTGCCCATGGACCACATAAGAATACAGGGCCGGTTCCTGTCCCGTATCACCATGCGCTGCACCCGATCCAGAATGGCCTCCTCCCACGCCGGATCGTCGGCAATGGTTTCATTCCATCGCTTAAACCGGTTGGCATCTGTGTCTTCTCTGTAATAGATCATGTAAGGTCCATGGGCTTCGATATCCGCCTCATCCATGACCATGAACCCATATCGGTCACACAGCTGATAAAAATATGGCGCGTTAGGATAATGGCTGGAGCGGATGGCATTGAAATTATGTTGTTTCATCATGGTAAGATCCTTTTTAAGTTGCTCCATACCAATGGCAAATCCAGTAACCGGATCCGAATCATGACGATTCACTCCATGTATCTTTATCTTCTGACCATTCAGATACAAAATCTTGTCCTTTATTTCAATGGTACGAAAACCCACAAAATCGGTGATGGCTTCCTTCTCTGTCTCGATCACAAGGGTGTACAAATTGGGGGTTTCCGCACTCCACCAATCCGGAGCATCTACCGTCAGTGAAATACTGTCTGAAATAACGTTGCCAGCTGCCACGACACAGTTTTTCCTGTCATAAATCGCAACCTTTGTATCCGTTGGCTGGCCAATATAAGTAATGGTTACATGAACCTGAGCTTTTCGCTCTCCTGCCGTTGTGGTGATGCCATAATCCCTGACACAGGATTCCGGCCGTTTTAGCAGATAGACATCCCGGAAGATCCCACTCATGCGGAATTTGTCCTGATCTTCCAGATAGCTGCCGTCACACCATTTCAGGACGAGGACTGCAAGGGTATTCTTTCCCTCCTTAAGCATCGACGTGACATCAAACTCGCTGGTCATGTGAGATACCTGGCTATACCCCACGTAAGTCCCGTTTACCCAGACATAGAAGCAGGAATCAACCCCTTCAAAGTTTAAGTATGTCTTGGGGGCTTTGCGATCCGTTTCATAAGCAAATGAATAAACATAAGCACCGCAGGGAATGTCCTGTGGAACAAAGGGCGGATCAAAAGGAAACGGATAACGGATATTGGTGTACTGGTGGGAATCATACCCGGCCATCTGCCAGACACCAGGCACCATCTGTTCTTCAAACTCCGATGTGTCATATCCTTCCTCAAAAAACCGATCTGTCACATCATAAACACTGTCAAAGTATCGAAACCTCCAGGTTCCGTTTAAAAGCTGCATGCGGTCAGATTCCTCCCTGTGCTCAACCAGATGATCCATCCGGACAGATGCCGGAATGTAATATGCCCTGGCAGGCATTCGATTGTCATGGAGTATATTAAGATTTTCATAGTATCTTGGTACGATCATGGCTGTAACCCCTTTCCCCTGTTTTCTTTCTTCCTTTGATTCCCACTTTGCCCTTATCGTTTCATTTTCCTTCTTCCTCCAATTCTTATACCCTTCTTTTTTCTTCCACCTCTTCCTTCTTCTCTCGTTTCTTTTTTCTTTCTGATTCCTATGTTCCTTTTGCCTCTTCTGTTCCCCTTCGTTCCCCAACGCCTTTCCTACAGTGCCTTTCCCGAAGCAGTTTTTCTTTTTCCCGTCTGTTTTGTGGTTACATTGTATAATGTTTTGGGATTAAAGTCCATAAATAGGATTAGACAAAATATGCACAAAATGATACAATAGGATTATTATTACTTTAGGAGGCCTCTCTTATGTACGTCAATTCCGCTTACCTTAAC